>JBEGJD010000273.1:0-17801 GCA_041184765.1 Verrucomicrobiota bacterium
ACGAGCCCGACAGTGACGCCGCCGCGCAGGAAAAGCTGATCAAGATCAACGAGTGGTTCGCCGGCGAGGTCCGCTACCTCGCGGACCGTCTCGCGGCGACGCCCGAGCCCGGCGGCGGGGGATCCATGCTCGACCACACGCTCATCGTCTGGACCAACGAGCTCGGCAAGGGCAACAGCCACACCCTCGACAATATCCCGTTTGTGCTGGTCGGCGGCGGGTTCGGCTTCGGCATGGGCCGCGCGCTGAAGTTCGACAAGGTTCCGCACAATCGCCTGCACCTTGCGCTCGCGCACGCCGTAGGGCACCGCATCGAGACCTTCGGCAAGGCGGATTTCTGTTCCGCAGGTCCTTTGGCGCTCGTTTGAGGATCGAGAGCTCGCGGGGAGCGCGGGGTAGGGCAGGCCTCTCCCTGAAATGTGACGCTTATGCCTTGGCGGACAGCGGTCGCCAATTGCGGTCCCGTCGTAACCTCGGTTTCCCGTGGTATCCTCGCGGGCCGTCGCGCGCGGCTCAGGCAGGTAGCACGCGGCGCAAGGTTTCGATCAGGCGTTGCGCCCCGAACGGCTTGGGAAGGAATTCGGCGACGCCGGCGGCGCGCAGCTGCGCGATCCCGGCTTCATCCAGGCGGCCGCTGGCCACGATCACCGGCAGCCCGGGTCGGTTCTGATTGATCCAGCGCACCAAGCCCAGACCGTCGAGCCCGGGCATCTGGAAGTCGGTCAGGACGAGGTCGGGAGGTGCGACCGTTTTTGACAGAAGGCGCACCGCCTCGTGACCGTCGGCGGCGGTGATGACCTCGAGTCCGAGACCGCGGAGGACCTGGACGGCGATTTCACTCACGGCGACTTCGTCCTCGACCAGCAACAGTGTGCGGCCGCGACCGGACCAGGCCGGGTGCGGTTCAGCGGGGGCGATGCTGCGGGATTCCATCCGTTCGGCGGCTGGCAAAAGCACCGTGAACGTGGAACCAGCGCCGGGATGCGACTCGACCCGGATGGCGCCACCATGGCTACGAACGATTCCGAGAGCCGTGGGAAGGCCGAGGCCGGTGCCCTCGCCGGTGGGCTTGGTGGTGAAAAACGGATCAAAGATCCGCTCCAGTATCGCGGGGGCGATGCCGGTGCCGGTGTCGCGGAAGCGCCAGACGACGTAAGGACCGCTCCGGAGGTCGCCCAGCGGGGAGGGTTCCGGCGCGGACAGGCTTTCCAATCGGGCAGTGATTTCGAGCCGGCCGCCGTTGGGCATGGCGTCTCGGGCGTTGACGCAGAGGTTGAGCACGACCTGGTGCAGCTGGGTCTCGTCGCCGAGCACCGCGGGCAATCCGGGCGGGACCTCGCACGAGACGGTGATGTTGGGCGGGAAGGTGCGGCCGGCGAGCGTGACGATTTCCTCGAGCATCCGGGCGGTTTCGACCGGGTTGCGTTCGCCGTCGGCCCCGCGTGCGAATGTGAGGAGCTGGCGCACCATCCCGGCGGCGCGCGTCGCGCTGGTTTGGAGGGTTTGGAAGATATCAGCCCGCTCCGGAAACCGGCGCTGGAGAAGCGTGATGCCGAGCGTAATCGGAGCGAGGGCATTGTTGAGGTCGTGCGCGATGCCCCCGGCGAGCGTGCCGATGCTCTCCAGGCGCTGGGAGCGCAGACGGGCGGCCTCCTCCCTTTTCCGGGCGGAGATGTCGCGCACGATTGTGCCCGCCTGGCGGCGGCCGTCACGCGCCCGGTAGAACTGAGAGGTGACTTCCACCTCGAAGCGCTCACCGTCGGCGCGGCGGCTGTAGAGCTCGCCATGGAAAAGCCCGTCGCGCGTGCGGCTCTGGATGGCTGTGCCGGCGCGGGGATCGGTGAGGTCGATGATGGCGTCGCGGCCTCGGCCGATGAGCTCCTCACGTGTGCGGCCCAGCAACCGGCAGGCGGCGGCGTTGACCTCGAGGATTGTCCCCTCGTCCGAGCTCACGATCATCGCGTCGACGGCGTGGTCGAAGAACGACGCGAACCGCTCCTGGCTTTCCGCCAGCAGGGCGAGCGTGGCCTTGCGTTGCGTCACGTCGTAGGCGACGCCGCGGAAGCCGGTGATCTCGCCGTCGGCCCCGGGTACCGCCCGCGCGCTGACGACCACGCTGACGGCCTCGCCGGCCTCCGTCTTCCACTCCAACTCGAGTCCGCTGATCTCGCGTTCGGCGAGCAATCGGGCGGAGGCCTCCTCCCCGGCGCGGCGCCCGCCGCCGACCGGGGTCGGCTCCAAGTGCCACCACGGTTGACCGAGCAGTCGATCCGAATTGATCCCGGTGACGTGCTGCCAGGTGCGGTTCACGTAGGTGAGCACCCCGCGGAGGTCGGTCTCGAAAATAAGGTCGGGCAGGTTGTCGACGAGATCCTGGTAGCGGCTCTCCGACCGGCGCAGCGCCTCCTGCGCGGCGCGGATGCCGGTGATGTCCTCCATCGTGAAGTAGACGCGGGCGTCGCCGTTGCGCCCGGCGAAGAGCGGCACGGCGTTGATGCGATACCAGCCGAGGCGGGTTCCCAGACGCGGGATGAAGCCGACCACGACGTCCCGCACCTCGCGCCGCTCGCGCAGGGCGACGTGGGACGGCCGCTCCTCGACCGGAATGAAGGTGCCGTCCTCGCGGAACGGGCCGTAGGCGATCGACGAGCGGTGTTCGCCGCGCAGCAACTCCTCGCGGGAGAAGCCGAGGAAACGTTCGGCGGCGGGGTTGGCCTCGATGACGCGTCCGGTGCCGTCGTAGATGAGCACGCCTTGGGGCATCGACTCGAACAGCAGTCGCTGTTGCTGCTCACTGCCGCGGAGGCGGTCCTGCAGCGTTCGTAGTTCGGTGATGTCGCTGAGGTTGCCGATGTAGCCGTGGACGCTTCCGGCGGTGTCCCGCAACGGCGTGAGGGTCCTGATCACCCACCGCTCGGTGCCGTCGGGCCGCAGCAGGCGGTGGTAGAGGGCGCTGGTGCCGCCGAGCGAAGCCGGCGCGTCCCAGATGGCACGGACGATGTCGCGGTCCTCGGGGTGGACGGAACGGAGCCAGCCGTGGCCGAGCGCCTGACCGGCGTCGAGGCCGGTCATTTCGCGCCAGCGTTCGTTGGTGGCGAGGCAGGCGCCGCGATCGTCGAGGGAGAAGATCCCGGTTGGAGCGGATTCGGTCGTCAGCCGTAGGCGGTCCTGGGCCTCCGTGGTGGAGGCCAGCGCCTGGTTGACGACGTCGGCCAGCAAACCGAATTCGGCATGCCGGACGCCGGTGACTCGCGCCGAGCGGTCGCCGGCGGCGAAGGCTTGGACCGCCTCGCGCATGCGGGACGCGGGCCGGCCCACGAGCCGATGGAGCAGCCAGGCGGCGAGCGTGATCACCGCGATCGAGAAGATCGTTCGCTGCAGGGACAGGGAGAGGGCGGAGGCGCGGACGAGGGCCAGCTCCTTCGCGATCGAGGCGCGGAAGTAAACGACGGCTTCGCCGGGCATGCCGCGCAGGCCGGAGCTGCGCCACGGCAGGAGGACCGGGGCGATGGCGATTACCATTTCCCCTTCGGTGCGGATGCCGTGGCGCCGGTTACCGCCTTCCAGGAAGGAGCGCAGGTCGGAGATCAGCCGGGGGTCACCGAGACGGGCGAGCGGCTGACCGACGTCATCCGGTCGGCCTGACGCGACCACCACCCGTTCCGGCAGAGCGAGGACGACCAATTGCTCGAGATTCGCGCTGAGAGCGAGCCGGCCCACGATCTCGCGCAATTTGGTTTCTTCCGCGATCGCCTCGGCGGTGGTCACCACGGACGTAAGATAGGCCTGGGCGCGAAGCTCGGCGGGATCCCGCACGGCGGAGCGAAGGGTCCGGTTGAGCTGCCAGAGTCCGAAGAGCGACCAGACCGTCATGGCGGCGAACATCGGCACGAGCACGAGCCGCGCGGTGGAGGCGCGGAGCAGCCCAAGCCATTTTCCGACGAGAGCGTTCATCGGGGGACCAGCGCCGCCCGCAGCATCGCGGGTTCCAGCAGGCTTCCCGCGGGAATGTCCCCCGGCAAGGCGCCGTAGTCGCGCAGTGCGCGCACCGCGCCCTCGGCTGCGACATGCACCGAGCCACCCGGCGCGAAACGGGCCGGCTGGTCGGGTAGACCCGGTAGCTCGAGTCCAGCCAGTTGGCGCGCGAGCTCCTCCTCCGTCACGCCGCCACGCCGCGCGAGGAGACGCCGCGCGGCGGGGTCGTTCCGCAGCGCGGCGACCGCCCGTTGATTGGCGCGAAGCAGCGCGGTGATTTCCCCGGCGCGGTTCCGAATCGTGTCGGCGCCCGCGATCAGGACGTCGATGATCGTGCCCGGTACATCCGCGCTGGAGAGCAGGACCCGTGCGCCTGTGGCGCGAATGGTCTCTTCGGACTCCGGCGGGTACGAGCAGACGGCGTCAACCTGGCCCGAGCGCAATGCCTCCAGCTTGGACTGATGGGAAACGTGAACCTCCTGGACATCTCCCGGAGCAAGCCCGCGTGCACGCAGGGCGGCGGCGAGGAGAAGCAAGTCGGAGGTGCCGGGCTCGATGCCGACCCGTCGGCCGCGCAGGTCGGCGAAGTCCGCGAGTCCGGGGCGCCCGAGGATGACGTCCGGTCCTAGGGAGACGTCGAGGAGCGCGACGGCGCGGGGATCGCGGCCGTCGGAAAGCGACGACGCGATGAGCTCGACGAGGGTGCCGCCGAAGAGGTCGGCCTCCTCCAGTTTGAAGAGACGTCGGGACGCGCCGAGACCGTCGGTGGTGAGGATGCGCACGGCAACGCCCTCTTCGGCGGTGTACCCGAGTTGGTCGGCGAGCCAGAGGGTGTCGTACCCGGGCCACACGTTCACGGCGATGCGCAGCGGCGGCCGGGGCTCCTGACGGGTGCAGGAGGCGAGGAGGAGCAGCAGCAAGGCCGCGAGCGGCAGCACGCGGGATCGGGATCGTGGGTTCACGCGCGGAGCGGGGAGAGCGCCTGGCGGAGAGCCTCGACGAGCTTCGCCTGGGAGAAAGGCTTGTCCAGGATGGCGTCGACGCCCTCGACGGCGAGGGCCGCGGTCTTCTGCTCGTCGAGCGTACCGCTGGCGAGAACGATGCGGGCGTCGGGGATCATGCGGCGGAGCGCGGGGACGAGCATCTGGCCGTTCATGTGCGGCATGTCGTAGTCGGTGATCACCAGCCGGATATCGCCGGGGTGGTCGGCCACCTGGATGAGCGCCTCGGTGCCGTCGCCGGCGAGGAGGACGTTGAAGTTGAGCCCGGTGAGGACGGTCCGGCTGATTTCGCGGACAGTGTCCTCGTCGTCGACCACGAGGATGGTCTCCCCGTTGCCGCGGAAAGCGCCGGGGCGCTCCTCGCCGGCGGGTGCCGCCGATGCGGCGGTGGCGGCGGGCAGGTAGATCTCGAAGGCGCTGCCGATGCCCGGGGTCGAATCGACCCGCAGGAAGCCCTCGTGGCTGCGCACGATGCCGAGCACGGTGGAGAGACCGAGGCCGGTGCCCTTGCCCTGTTCCTTGGTGGTGAAGAACGGATCGAAGATCCGACGGATGACATCCGGTGGCATGCCGGTTCCGGTGTCGCGCACGGTCCAGCGCACGAAGTTGCCGGCGCGCGCGCCGTCGGTGCCGCTGGCGAAGGTCTCGTCGACCGCGGCGTTGCGGGCCTCGATGGAGAGGGTGCCTCCGTCGGGCATCGCGTCACGGGCGTTGACGCAGAGGTTGAGCAGGACCTGATGGAGTTGGGTGGCGTCGCCCAGCACGTCCCAGAGGCCCGGCGCGAGCTCCACCTCGAGGGTGATGTTCTTGGGGAAGGCGCTGCGGATGATCTGCGCCATCTCGTCGATGATGCGCCGGGGCTGGAGGCTGCGGCGCTCGCCCTCGGAACCGCGGGCGAAGGTGAGCAATTGCTTCACCATGCCGGCGCCGCGGCGGGTGCATTTCTCCATCGTGTCGATCAGCGAGGCGTTCTGCGGGTACCGCGCGCGGAGCAACTCCAGGCCCATGGCGATGGGCGCGAGGGCGTTGTTGAGGTCGTGGGCGATGCCTCCGGCCAACGTGCCGATGCTTTCCATGCGCTGCGCGCGCAACTCGTTGCGCCGCGCCCGTTCCTGCTCGGTGACATCGTCGATCTGCACGACCCGGCCGCCGCCCGGTCCCGTGTCGAGCGCCTGCACGTGCAGATCGCCTTGGAATTCCGAGCCATCCTTCCGGCGCCCGGACAGGCGGACGGACCGCGAGGCTTCTCCCGGTGAGGGCAGGGGCTGGCCGGGAGGCAGCAGGCCGGACGCGAGCAACGTTTCCTGCAACGTGCGTCCCGCGAGGTCCGCGCGCGGCCGGCCGATGATCTCCTCGGCCTGCCGGTTCACGAGGCGGATGTGCCCCGCTTCATCGACCATGAGGAGGGCCGACACCGCCGATTCGAACAGCAGCTCGAATTGCCGTTGCGTGCGCAGCCGCGCCGCCTCGGCGGTGACGAGTTCCGTCACATCGATCACCGTGCCCGAGAGCCCGGTGACGCGCCCGGCGGCGTCGCGGACGACCTCGCCACGCATCTGGATGTTCCGGACCGCGCCGTCGGGACGCACGATCCGTAGCGAATTCAGGTAGGTCTGGCCGGTGCGGACGGCCTGCTCGACGCCGGCGGCGTGGCCCGGCAGGTCCTCGGGGTGCACGAGCGAACGGAAGAGATTGCGGTCGGGTTTCGGCCCCGTGCGGTCGTGGCCGAAGATGGTGAGCGCCTGGTCGGAGCAGTCGATCCGGCCGGTGGCGAGGTCGACCTCCCAGATGCCGAGCTTGCCGATCTCCTGCGACCGGGCGAGGCGCTCGGCGAGCCGTCGCATCTCGCCCTCGGCCTGCTTGCGCTCGGTGATGTCGTGCGCGATCGCGATCACCCGGGTGACGCCGTCGACCGTGATGCGGTCGAGCAGTACATCCTCCCAGAACACGCGACCCAGCCGATCGCGGTTTTTCCATTCGAAACGATGCGCGCCCTCGCGGGCCGCCTGGTGCACGACGCGCAGCACGTCGGCCGCCGAGTACGGCGGCTCGATCCAGAAATCGAAGCGCTGCAGTTCATCGAGGGAGTTTAGCCCGTAGGATTCGATCGCCCGGCGGTTGGCCTGGAGAATCGCCCCGGTCTCGGCGTCCTGCAGCATGATGGAGACGCCGGCCTTCTCGAAGAGCTCCCGGAACCGCCCTTCGCTCTCGCGCAGCGCCACCTCCGCGCGGAGGCGCTCGGTGATATCGCGGATGAAGGCGCTGAACTCGCGCTTCCCTCCCGCTTCGGTGATCGTCGGCGAAAACTCCGTCCGCATCTCCACGCCATCCCGGCGCACCGCCTTGACCTCCATGCGCCGAGTGATCCCCGGGCCGGGGCCGGAGGCGATCAGGGCGCGCAAGTCGCTTGAGAAACGTTCGCGCTCGGCTGGCAGCACGACCAGCTCTGTGAGGTCGCGCCCGATGGCTTCGGATTCCTTCCAGCCAAACAATCCTTCGGCGCGCTTATTCCAGAACTCCACCCGGCCGTTTACATCCGTGGTCACCACCGCCTCGAGGGCGGACTCGAGCATTTGCCGGGTGCGTTTCGAGCCGTCGCGGACGTCGGTCTGGGCGCGCTCGAGAGCGGAGTATTGGGCGCGGAGCCGGTAGTACGCGGCGAAGCCGAGCCCGATGGGCAGGAGAAGCCCGGCGAGCACCCCGAGGGCCGTCAGGCGGGCCTGTCGGCGGGCGTCCTGCCAGTCCGTGGCGGCGAAATCGACGCCCATCGCCGCTTCGAAGGAGCCGTCGGGACGGTGCAGTGGAAACCACGCGGTGATCCACGTGCCCCATTCGTCGGTGACCGGCTCGAATTCGAAGACGGCCTCTCCCCGCAGGGCGCGCAGAATATCAGGCGTCACCTCCGGGTAGGGCTTTCCGATCGGGGTGCGCTGCTCGCGTTCCCCCTCGATGCGGCCGTTGCGGTCGTAGTCGGTCTCCGAGTCCACGATGAACACCGCCTTGCCATCGTCGGTCGCGCGCATCGTGTAGATGTCGCTTACTCGGGGAGCGAGCCGCAGCAGTTTGCGCTGCGTCTCGATCAGCGCGAGGTAGGTGGGGTCATCGGGAGGCGTGGCCAGCGTCACGCGGTGGTGACCGCGCTGCTCGAGTTGTTCCGCGATGAGCGGAGCCATGTCGACGAGCAGGTTGCGGATGCCTTCCTGGGCCCGCTCACCGGCCCAGTCCACCGGCCACCAGCAGCCGGCGGCGAACGCGCCGAACAGCAGGTATTGCCACGGGGAAAGCGGCACACCGGTGCGTCGGCGCAGGTAGACCCGGAGCACCGCGACGCCGGCGGCGACGAGGAGGACGAACGTGGCGTAATCGAGGTTGCGTAGCAGAGCCGCGGTCAGTTCTTCGGTCATTGGGGTCGGGTCCGTGGGACTCCGGTCAGTTTGGCGGAGAGGCCAGGGCGCGCTCGAGCGCGTCCGCCAGCTGCTCCTCGGTGAAAGGTTTCAGGATGATCTGCCCGACGCCGGCCTGCGCGAGTTCGCGCTGCTGGGCGATGTCGATGCGCCCGCTGACCACGACGATTGGCAGCCGGGGCAGCATGTGTCGTAACGTCCGGATGAGCTTCAGGCCGTCGATGCCGGACATGTGGATGTCGGTCACCATGCCGTGGAGCACCGCGCGCTGCTCGGCCGCACGGATGAGCGCCTCGGTGCCGTCGGCTGCCGCGGAGGTGCGGTAGCCCAGGGCCTGAAGGGACGCGCAGAGGGTCTCCAGCACGGAAGCCTCGTCGTCGACCACGAGAATGTGCCGCCCGGCGCCCCCGGCGGCGGCCGCGGTCGCCGCGACGGTCTCGGCGACGACCGGTGCGGCCGACGTCTCCACGTCCGCCTCGGCCGCGGGCAGGTGTACCCGGAAGGTCGCGCCGCGGCCCGGCTCGGATGCCACCGTGACAAAACCGCCGTGGTCGCGGACGATGCGCGCGACGGTGGACAGACCGAGGCCGGTTCCCTGGTTTGGGCCCTTCGTGGTGAAGAACGGCTCGAAGATCTGATTGATCACGCCCTCCGGGATGCCGACGCCGGTGTCCTTGACGCGCCAGACGACATAGCGGCCCGGCTTGGCGTCGACCGCGCCGGAGGCGTAGGCGGCGTCGACGACCAAGTTGGCGGCATCGAGCTCTAGGGTGCCTCCCTCGGGCATCGCATCCCGGGAGTTGGCGCAAAGGTTGAGGAGCACCTGCTGAAGCTGGCCGATGTCGCCGAACACGGGCCACGCATCGGGCGCGCAGCGGGTCTGCAGGCGGATGTTACGCGGGAAGGTGGCGGTGATCAGTGCGCCGAGGTTCTCGATGAGGTCGGCGGAGCGGATCGGCGTGCGCTCGCCGCCCGCGCCGCGGGCGAAGGTGAGCAGTTGGCGGATGACATTGCTGCCGTGCGCGGCGCTCTTCAGGAGTCGGGAGTAAACCTCCTCCTCGCCCGGGTATTTCCGGCGCAACAGCTGGAGACCGAGTGTGATCGGGGTGAGCGTGTTGTTAAGGTCGTGGGCGACCCCGCTCGCCAGATTGCCGATCGCCTCGAGCCTCTGGCGCTGTATCCGCCCGGCTTCGGCGTTGCGGCGATCGGTGACGTCCACCGCCAGGCCGGCCGCCCGGTAGATGAAACCGTGGGCATCGCGCACCGGGAAGGACCGGTCCTGCACGCGGCGGACAACGCCATCGGGCCGCCGGATGCGGTACTCGAGCTCGGCCGGACCGGAGGCGCGCCGCACGGAGAAGTCTTTCGCGGCGGCGCGGTCTTCCTCGTGGATCGCCTCCAGCCAGGCCTCGGTCGAGGCCCAAGGTTCGTCCGCGGGCCGGCCCCAGACCTTGGCGACGGCGGGGGAGACGTAGAGGAAGCGGCCTGTGGCGAGGTCGATGGTGTAGAAGACCTCGCCGATGTTCTCGGCGAGCTGGCGGAAGCGGAGCTCCGACTCGGCGAGCTCCGCGGTGCGCTCCGCGACGAGCCGCTCCAGATCGCGTTGCAGCGTGAGATTCTCCTGCTCGGCACGCCGGCGGCGCTCGCGTTCCAGGACCAGCACCACGCAGGCCGCCGCGGCGGCGCCGAACCGCACCTCCTCGGGCTCCCATTGCCGCCCTTCCTCATGGTGCGTGAACAGGACGCAGCCGGCCGGCTGGCCCTCGAGCACCACCGGCGCCAAAATGGCGCCGACGGTCTCCGCGGGGATCAGGCCTGTGCCCGCCAGACCCGCCAGCGCCGGGGACTCGCCCAGCTGGTTGACCGCCACGGGGAATTCACCGGCCAGCGCCGCCATGAGGGCCGTGATGTCGGCGGTCGCGCCGGCGCGCTCCTCGTCGGGTTCCGCCGCGCCGGCCCGGTGGCGGCTCCGGCACTCGAGCCGGGAACCGCACGGTGAGAGCATCCAGACGGCCGATACGGCGAGCCCGACTGAAGCGAGCGTGGTTCCCGTGACCAGATGGAGGTAGGTCCCGAGCTCCGCGTCGCTCTGCTCGCGCAGTTGCAGCAGGTTCGCCTGGAGACGCAGCACGCGCTCCTGACGCCGCCGATCAATCTTCTCCAGGCGGCGCTGCTCGGTGACGTCGCGGAAAACCGTCCGCGTCGCGATCGGGCGGCCTTGCTCGAAACGCACCGTGGCGCGGCCGCGGAGCGTGACCACGCGGCCGTCGCGCGCGACGAACCGCGTCTCGATCTCGCCGATGTCCTCGCCCCCCATCAGGCGCTGGAAGAGCAGACCGCAATGGGCCTGCTCCTCGGGGTGAATGAGGCTGAAGAGGTTGATCCCCGCGATCTCGTCGTCCCGGTAGCCGAAGGTTTCCCGCCAGCGGCGGTTCACGTACTCGAGGCCGCCCCGCGGATCGACGCTCTGGATGATTTCCGACGTACCGTCGAATAGGTCGCTGAGTTTGGTGGCGGTTTCCCGCAACCCGCGCTCGGTCCGTCGCGCGTGCAGGCAAGCCTCGACGCGGGCGGGCAGGTCCGCGAGGTGGGCGTGGCCGGGCCGCTTGACGAGGTAGTCGGAAAAGCCCGCATGCAGCGCCCGCGCGGCCGCCGCCTCGTCGCCGTGGCCGGTCACCAGGAGGACCGCGCGGTCCCCGAGGGCGGCGCGATCCGGGAAAAGATCGAAGGCCTCGCCGTCCGGCAGGCGGAGTTCCGTCACGATCACGTCGAACACCTCGGCGGCGAGACGGGCGCGGGCCTCCGCGAGATTGGAGGCGGAGGTGATCGCCCAAGCGAGGCCGCGCTCGCGTCGCAACTGCTCCAGCGCGCGCTGCTCTCCGCTGTCGCTGTCCACGTGAAGTACCTTGGGTGTGTTACTCATGGGGAGCAGGGATCCGTTGGTGGCGCAGCGGGCTTCTTCGTTGGATTCAGGAGGATGCCAGCCGCGAGCCGCGGACAAAAAGCTCAAACCGCGCGCCCCGCGGGCAGACCGAATGATGCGAGACGTGTCCGCCCGCGCGGGTCGCCGCCGCTCGGGCGATGACCAGACCGAGCCCGGCGCCGGGACGGTGCAGCGAGGCTTCCCCGCGGAAGAACGGGGTGAAGAGCAAAGGCGACTCGTCTGCGGGGACTCCCGCGCCGTTGTCGGCCACCACCAGCAGAAATCCGCCCGGAACCATTCGGCCCGCCACTGAGGCGCGAGCGCCGGCCGGAGGGTGGGTGAGTGCGTTGCGCAGCAGGCAACCGAGGGCCAAGGCGGCCGGAGCGGTGGCGAACCGCCACGTTCCCGCCGGCAGCCGGCCGGTCGTCAGAGCAACGTTGGCGGCGGGTTCCGTCACCCGGGCTTCGCGCACTTGGTCGCGGATCCAGTCCGCCAGCGGCACGGAGGTGACGGTGCGCGGGGAGGCACCGAGCGAGTCGCCGAGGCATTCCAATTGACCGAGCAGGCGGAGCATCCCCGTGCCGGAGTCTCGGAGCGCGTCCCGCCAGCGGTCGCGGAGGGAGGGATCGGCGGGCGCATCGGGGAGGAGCAGCAGGTGGGATGCGTTCCGCATCGCGGTCGCATGGTTTTTCAGCAGGTGCGCGGCCCGCTGCAGCAAGGCTCCGTCGAGGATCGCTCCGGAGGCGCTCCGCGCCCGGGTGGAGCGGCGGCTTTTCGCGCCGTTGGTGCGGGAAGGTTTCACGATCATGGAGCCGGCGTTCCGGCATGCCGGTACGGTTCCCGCCGGAGGGCGGGATCGAGCGGGGCGCCTTCGGATGGAACGAGGCCGAGGCGAGCGGCGAAGCGGCAAAAATCCTCCTTGGTGCGCGCGCCGCCCGCGCGACCGATACGCTGACGGATCTTGTAGACGCCGGAGGCGGAGAGCCCCATGGCGACGGCGATGTCCCGCACGTGTTCGCGCAACGCGAGCCGGCGCGGCGCGGCCAAGTCTTCCGGTTGCAGGAGACGGGTGGCACCCGCTCCGCGCGCGTGTTCTCCCAGCACCTCGGCCGCGCGGGCCGTGAGGCAGTGCTCGCCGCGGGCGGCCTTCCGCAGCGTGTCGACGAGCTCCGGCAGCGCGCTGGTTTTCTCCACGAAGGCGTGTGCGCCGAGGCCGAAGGCCATCGTGATCGCCGCGGGGTCGTTCGTCGCGCTGCAAACGACGATCCGGGCCGGGTTTTCGCGCCGGGCGATTTCCCCGATCAGCTCCAGCCCGCTGCGGCCGGGCAGCATGAGATCCAGCATCACCACATCGACCGCCGCGTTCTCCAGCGCGTTGATCGCCTCAGCTGCGGTTCCCGCGGTGCCAACGATCCGGATTCCGGGTTCGACCGAGAGCACCTCGATCAGCATCGATGCGAAGAGTGTCTGGCTCTCGACGATGAGCAGCCGTAGGGTTTCCGCCCTAGGCCACGGTTCTGCGGTCCGGGTGTCCTGATGCATTTTCACCCAGAGCAGGAGGCAGTGTGGGTATGCACCCAACAAAAAAGCGCGGGAGCATGCGTGCTTTTCGTCCCCGTGAAGGCTCCGGTGAGGACAAGGGGCCGGGCGGTTTATCCGAGATCGGACCGTTGGGCTCCGACCAACCCCACTTCGATGGCGTAGCGGGTAAGGTCCTGGGAGGAATGGGCGTTGGCCCGCTCCATCAGGGTGGCGCGGACCCGGTAAAGTTTCTGGGTGGAAAGCTTCAGTTCGTGCGCCGCCTCCTTGATCGTCATGCCGCGCGCGAGTTTTTCCAGGACCTTTAACTCGGTTTCCTCCGTGCGCTCGCGGCCGCGGGCTGGTTGCCGCAGCAAAAGGGTGAGCAGCCGGCTGGGGCCCGAGCTGAAGTGCATGCCGCCTTGTCGCACACGTCCTAGGGCCAGCTTCAGTTCATCGAGCGAGTCGCTCTTCTCGACGTATCCGGCGGCCCCGTGCGTCAGGGCGAGCTGCAGGGAGTGGACCGTGGTGGTCGCGGAATAGATTAATACCTTCGGGGGGCGGGGTAATTCCCGGAACCGGCGCAGCGCGGCGATGCCCCCGTCTCCGCGAATCATCAGGTCGAGCACC
The DNA here is from genome assembly GCA_041184765.1 of Verrucomicrobiota bacterium. Lineage (GTDB taxonomy): Bacteria > Verrucomicrobiota > Verrucomicrobiia > Opitutales > Opitutaceae > ER46. The sequence goes on from JBEGJD010000273.1 coordinate 13,452, forward strand.
ACGATATCGATCCCGCCGGCGCGCGCGGCGCCGAGGGAGGGTGCGGCGTCCGGGCTGGAGCCGGCGACGACGAAGCCGGGCAGCAACGAAAGAAAGGATTCCAGCAACTGCCGGATCGAGAGGTGGTCCTCGATGATCCACACCTGGCAGGAACGACCGGCGGCGGCAGAGGTCGATTTTGCGGCGGGTGGCATGGGGTGGAAGGGGGACTGGGGGAGTTAAAGTAAGGATAGTTCGTCGCGAAAAGAATCACGCGGAGCAAGCCCGCGGGAGATTCGGAACCGCGGGGGTTTTCAAGAGGAAGGCCCTCCTTTGCCGCGGTCCGCCGCAACCGAAGCCTCGTTCAGGCCGCGTCGCGCCGGGAGGGATGAGTGGCCCAGCTTCGCCCGGCCTACGCGGTGCGGGAAGCGAGAGGGAGTGGGTGGGATTGGCGCAAGGAGTGTCCGAAGATCCGAGGGGAGCGCCCTCGGCTACATCGCACGCGTTTCCTGAGGAATGCCGGCGCGGCTTTTCCGAGCCAGCTTCTGGAGTCGGCCTGCCAGCCGTAGGCTCGGATCCAGTTAAACCCAACCGCTAACCATCAAAATTCGGCTGTCCCCAAACTTTGGTGGAGATCCGTGTAGATCCCGAAGAAAGCCCACCTTCGCCGAGCCTACGGTGGGCAGCCTCCGCTGGGTCTTTTATCGCTGGTAGGGCTGACGCATGTCAGCCGCTGAAATCGGCCTGCCAGCCGTAGGCTTGGCGGAGGCTGGCGGAGAGGGGGGGATTCGAACCCCCGGTACCCTTGCGGGTACACGTGATTTCCAATCACGCACATTCGACCACTCTGTCACCTCTCCGGGTGCCCGTTCGGAAGTTTTTCAACGTCCGGCGGTTGGCGAAGGGGTTAAGAAGGTCGCCGCCGCAACGAGGGTCAACCGCAAATCGATGCGTCGGAAATTCAGCCCATCACGCGAGCGGTGTGCCCCCGCCGCCGTCCCTGAACAACCCGGGATGGGTCGGTTCGTGGGGCCGACTCGCTCTCGCTCGCGTCGTGCTTCACCTTTTTGCGGAGGTAAATCTGGGCGTGGACATGAGCATCAAGGCGAGCAGTTCACGGGTTCTCTCCATGCTGGGTGGGATCGGTCTGTTAGCTGGCGCGGTGGATCCGTTGGAGGGGTCCTTCGTGATACTGGCGGGTAGCGCGCTGCTCTGGGGTGGCGAGGTCATGAAAGTTCCGGAGCGGCGGCAATTAGGCCTTTGGACGAGCGTTTTCGTCCGGATCGCGGTCGGCGTCGGCGTGATGTTCGGGCTTAGTGCGGCCGGAGGGATCGGGGGAGGGAGCGGTCGATCGTGGTGGTGGGGATTGCTGCTGCTGCCGTATCCGGCTGGTTGGCTGCTGGGAGTCGGCGGCCTGCTCGCCGGACTGCTCCGTTTTTTGCGCCGGCGCGCCGCAGCGCGACGGAATTGATCCGGTCGCTGCCGCCGGGACGGCGGCCGCGGGCTTCAAGGACGAAGGCCCTTCTGAAGGCTGCGGATTTCCCAGCGCGTCCAGGCTGCAACCGGATCGTCCTTCGTAGTGACTGGTCTCTGGGCCGTGAGGCACTTCCGGACCGCTCCGCGAGGGGTCAACCACGGATGGACGCGGATGGACACGGATGAGCGGGGCTTGGTGTAGCCGCGGCCGCCCGCCGCGGATCATGCGGAGCGCCCGACGGCCGAGCGCTCATTCGACGGGAGCGAGTTTGAACCGCAGATTTCACAGATTGCGCAGATGAATGCGACGATGTGACGTGACCGAGGGTGATCGTGCCTAAAAAGCACGATTTCCAAGTATAGCGGTGCGGATAACACGTCGGCCATCCGCAGCCGGGTTTAATTCGGGAGTTTAAGTTGAGGTCCATGCCAAGCGTTCAGCGGTCCACATCCTCAAATTCCAACCTCAACCGTGATTTCCGCTCTTGGTGCCGCAATCGCTTCGTTCCTTGGTCCTTTGTCCGATGGTCACTGTACCCTGGGTCCCTCCTCGCCATTCCGCTCGGGTCGCTGAAGGCTTTGAGGGTTTACCCATGTCCGATCCCGCAACCGACTCCGTACCGCCCGCCGACCTCGCGCTGGCTCGTATCCTCTGGGATTGGCAATCGGCGCACGAGGAGCCGGGTCCGGCCGATGCCGCGCTCGGGCTGGGCAGCTACGACGTGCGCGTGGCCGACCGCTGCGTGGAGCTTTTTCGCGCGGGGAGGGTGCGGCTGGTCTGCTTCACCGGCGCCAGCGGAAATTTCACCGAGGGTCGCTTTCCGCGCGGCGAGGCCCACGCGTTTGCCGACCGGGCTCGCGCCCTCGGGTTGCCGGAGGAAGCGCTGATCATTGAGCCGGCGGCGCGCAACACCGCCGACAATATCCGCCTCTCGCGTCCGCTCCTCGAGGCGCGCGGGGTGCGTTCGATCATCGTGGTGGCCAAGCCCAACATGCTCGCGCGCGGCCGCGCCACGCTTCCGGTGCATTGGCCGGAAGTGCGCGCTGGATTCGCGGCCGCCCGTGTTTCGTTCGCGGAGGACCTCGCACCCGGCCGCACCGTGCGCGACCTCGTCGAGGAATTGGTGGGCGATGCCGAGCGACTCCGGGTTTATCCGGAGCGCGGCTGGCAGGCGCGGGTGACGATACCGGTCGAGGTGGAGAAAGCCGTGGGCGAGCTCATTGGCCGCGGGTACGGCGGACATCTGCCAAGCTGAGGTTTCGTCGGAGAGCGAAACGGATGGGCGTGCCGCGGGAAATCACGCGGTTCCGCTTGAAAAGGAGAATGGGGTAAAAATGGTAAAAGTTAAAGGGTTGCGCCTTAACCCCCCCCCTTAACTAACACCATTTCTGGCCAGGAATTTACCCCAGGGAAGTCATCGGTATCGGTTCAAAATAGTTACGTGAAAGGACCTGTGGCTGGTTCCTCCAAGCTGGGTCCGATTGTCCGACTGTCTCCATCCGTCTCTAAATAAACTTTAGCAGAGTTGCATCGTCACGTTAACGCGATGGATAATATTTCTATCTTAAGTTTCTACAAAAAAGCGGGTTCCGTGGTTGAGGATCTGGATATTATGGTCCTCGACACCCAACCCGTCGCGCGGGCAGGCACGATTTCGTTGTTAAGCGGGATAACGGGAGTCCGCATTCCCAGGGAGGCGGAATCACCCGCGGCCGCATGGTCGATGCTCGCGAAGGCGCGGCCCGATCTGCTCATTCTTGAGCTCAACCTGAATGGCCCGAGCGGGCTAGATTTTGTCCGGCAGGCGCGAGAGCACTACGGTGACTTAAAGTTACTGGTCTTTTCCGCCTACCCCGAAGAATGGTACGCGGACCGGGCGGTGCGCGCGGGTGCGATGGGTTATGTGATGAAGTCCGCCGAACCAGCGATCTTGGTCGCGGCGGTGCGGCAGATCGCTCGCGGTCAGGTGTTTGTCAGCCCCCTCGTTTCCGAACTGATCGTTTCACGCTTGCACGCTTCCGGATGGAACCACGCGGACCCGGCCGTGAGCCTGAGTGATCGCGAGTTGGAGGTATTCCTGCTGATCGGCCAGGGGTTTGGTACCTCCGAGATCGCGCGCCGCCTGCGCGTGAGTGTGAGCTCGATCGAAAGCTACCGGGCGGGGATCAAGCGCAAGCTGGAGCTGAAGAACTCCGCTCAATTGGTTCATGCCGCCGTGACCCGCGTCGTTTCCCGGGGGCAGTGAAGCGGATCGTCCTCCGCGACCCCCTCCCGTGGATTACACGGTAAAAATTTTGCAGTATCCCTGATTTACGGTGAGGACGGAAATCGGTAGGATGCGCGAATGCATCTGGTAAGCGTAACCCCCGCCCAGTCTGCAAATTCCCGATACGTTCTTGGTGCTGCTCAGGACGGCGATACCCACGCCACGGCCCCGGACTTCATCTCCGGCGACCTCCGCGATAAACTGCAACGCACGCTCGCATCGGTCTTGGGGTGTGCAGTGGTGGTGACCAATTCAGTCCACCCGGAAGGAGGCGGCGAGGTCGCGGAAAGTGTCGGCAGTTTCTGGATCGAGTGCTACGCCGACGGGCATAACGGCGAACTTCGGCGAGGGGTGGTGGGCCTTCTGCCGAGCGGTCGTGGACCGGGGGAACTACTGGCGCTCGGGCTGTCCGCCCGGGAGTCGGAAGTTCTGTACTGGGTGGCGCAAGGGAAGACCAATCCCGAGATCGCGGTGATCCTCGGCATCGGACGCCGCACGGTGGCGACGCACGTCGAGCACATCCTCGCGAAGCTCGGGGTGGAGAACCGCTGCGCCGCCGCCCGCTGCGCGTCGGAAGTGCTCTTCGGTTGAGTCCTGATGTTACGGACCTCCCGCCGCCCGGCGGGGC
>JBEGJD010000274.1:0-5824 GCA_041184765.1 Verrucomicrobiota bacterium
TCTTTGGATCGTGGGCGGCGTTCGCTTCGAGCGCACGGCGGACACCGGCGCCGGTCCGCTCGACAACGTTCGCGCCACCTTCCAGCAGGACGCTAATGGCAATCTGCTGCGGGACGCCTCCGGCCGTCCGTTGCCGGTCCCGGGAACGGCGATGGACATCGCGCGGCTCCGTTACAAGGAGCGCGGTGCCCAGGCCTCGCGTGACTACTCCGACTTCTATCCGAGCATCAACAGCACTTTCTATATAACGGATGAGCTGGTGGCGCGCGCGGCCTACGCGAAGACGCTGGGCCGTCCGGCTTTGTCAGAGGTGGTGCCCGGCATCACCGTTTCCGACCCGACCTCTACCGTCCGCACGGCGACGATCGTCAATTCGGGCCTCTCGCCGTGGTCAGCGGATAACTTCGATCTCTCGTTCGAGGCCTACGGCATCAAGGGCGCGGTGGTTTCTTTCGGGCTCTTCCGGAAGGACCTGAAGAACTTCTTCCTGCAGGTGCGTGCGCCGGCGACGCTGGCGCAGCTCGAGAGCTTCGGCCTGAACGACGACTACCTCGACTACGAGGTCATCACGAAGACCAACGGCGGCGAGGCCTCCGTGAAGGGGTACGAGGTGAGTTGGCGGCAGTCGTGTTTCTTCCTGCCCGCGTGGGCCCGTGGACTTTCGACGTTTGTGAACGCCACGATCGCCGAGTCGGGCGGTCCCAACGCCGCCGACTTCACGCCGTTCGCCCACAAGAACATCAACTGGGGACTCAGCTACAACCGCGGGCCTTTCTCCTTCCGCTTCAACACCGCCTACGCGTACCGCGTGACCGGGGCCCTCAACGCTGCGAGCGCGACCATCCCGGCGGGCACACGGAGCTACGTCGCGCCGCAGATCACCCAGGACTGGTCGTTCGACTACCGCGTCTCGAACCGCTTCACGCTCTACGGCGGCGCGCGGAACTGGAACGGCGCCAACAAGCGCACGGAGCGCTTCGGTCCCGGTGCGCAGCCGTGGACGCGGCCGCAGGTCTTCCAGAACTTCGGCACGCTGGTCACCTTCGGTTTGCGCACGCAGTTCTGAGCGCCTCTCCCAGGTCATACCCCTTCGATCGTGAAGCATCTTCTACCGGGCGTTCGGGTCCTCGCCGTGCTTGTCTTCGCCGTGGCGGCGCCGGCCGCCGCTCCAGCCGCCGCAAACAACGGGGCGCTCGTCGAATCCTTCATCGCGCGCGCCACCGACGCCAATCCGCGCCACACCGAGGCCGACGTGCTCGTGCGGCGCGACGGCAGCCTGCTGGTCGCGTGGTCCGATTTCTATGCGGGCTCCCGTGACGATGCGCCCGCGCGGATCTCGGCCGCGGTCTCCAGTGACGGCGGCCGAACTTGGGCTCCGCGATTCACCCTGCAGGAAAACACCGGCGGCGCGAACGTCATGTCGGTCTCATTCGTGCGTTCGCGCACGGGTGATGTCCTGTTCTTCTACTTGCAGAAGAACTCACTGACGGACCTTAAGGCCTACGTGCGTCGTTCAACCGATGACGCGCGCACGTGGGGCGAACCGGTGCTCGTCACCGCGGACCCGGGGTACCACGTCATGAACAACGCGCGCGTGATCCAGCTGCGTTCCGGGCGGCTGCTGGCGCCGGTGGCTTCGACCAAGCAGGTTTGGACGAAGAACGACGACTTCCGCACGTCGGTCTACCTGTCGGACGACGACGGCCGAACGTGGCGACGGAGCCGCACCCTGCTCTCGGCGCCGAAGCGCGGCGCGATGGAGCCGGGGCTGGTCGAGCTCGGGGACGGCCGGGTGATGCAGATCATCCGCACGCAGACCGGGTTCATCTGGCGGTCCTTCTCCAGCGACGGCGGCGAGACCTGGACGGACGCCGCGCCGTGGGACATCGAGTCACCCGAGTCGCCCGCGACGCTCGCCGCGGCGCCCGGCGGCGACTGGCTGCTCGTGTGGAATCCCAAGGTGGCGTGGGGCAATCCCGAGAAGACCGTGCTCGGCGCGAACCACGGCGGGGCCCGCACTCCCCTGGCGGCGATGGTGTCCGGCGACGAAGGGCGGACGTGGAGTCGCCCGCGCAACCTCGAGGGCAACCCCGATTCGACGTTAGCCTACACGAGCGTGACGTTCCATGAGGGCCGTGCGCTGCTGACGTACTACGATTTCCCGAAAGGCGGGAAGCTCCTGTCGCTGAAATTCACGAGCGTGCCGCTCGCGTGGTTTCGCGCCTTGGATTAGGCAAAGCGGAAGAGACCGCGTGGTGATTGGAAGCGACAGCCCGGGTTCTTTGCGAAACATCCAGGCTTCGGCCAGGATCTCGGCGGGGAAATGGTCGGGCTGGTGAGATTCGAACTCACGACCTCTTGCACCCCATGCAAGCGCGCTACCAGGCTACGCTACAGCCCGAACAAAAAGGGAGGGAGAGGAAGCGTCACGGCTCCGGCTGACGCAAGGCCTTTTTCGGCACCCGGTCGCTCGCCTCTTCCGCGGGAGCACCTCGCGCATTTTCGGCTTCGCGTCGGGCGGTCCGGCGGCTGTCCTTCGCCGTGTCGCCGCGAGTCGCGGCGAACCTTGTTTTCCCCATGCGCATCCTGACGATCCCTCTCCTTGCCGCTTTTCTTCCGCTGGCCGCCGCGGCGGCCGCGTCGCGTCCGAACGTGATCGTGATCATGTCGGACGACATGGGCTATTCCGACCTCGGCTGCTACGGCGGCGAGATCCCGACGCCCAACCTCGACTCGCTCGCGGCGGGTGGGGTGCGGTTCACGCAGTTTTACAACGGCGCGCGGTGTTGCCCGACGCGCGCGTCGCTGCTCACGGGGCTTTACGCGCACCAGGCCGGCATCGGTCACATGGTCGAGGACCTTGGTACGCCGGCCTACCGCGGTGAACTGAGCCGTCGTGCGGTGACGATCGCCGAGGCGCTGAAACCCGCCGGTTACCGTTCGTACATGGCGGGCAAGTGGCATGTGACACCTGGCCGTCCGACGGAGCGGATGCAGGCGCATCCCAATAACTGGCCGCTGAAGCGCGGCTTCGATCGCTTTTATGGCACGATCCACGGATCGGGCAGCTTTTGGGATCCTAGTGCGCTAATGCGCGACGACCGCTTCATCTCGGTCGACGATGATCCCGAGTACCGGCCGAAGGAGTACTATTACACCGACGCGATCAGCGACCACGCGGTGCGTTACGTGCGCGAGCATGCGCGCGACCATGCCGGCAAGCCTTTCTTCCTGTACGTCGCCTACACGGCGGCGCACTGGCCGATGCACGCGCGTGAGTCCGACATCGCGAGGCACAAGGGCCGTTACGACGCCGGCTATGACGCCCTGCGCGCTTCGCGCTGGGAAACGCAGAAGCGGTTGGGCGTGGTGAAGCCGGAGTGGGGTATTTCGCCGACGGCGGAGGATTTCTCCAAGGTCAAGGACCGCGCCTTCGAGGCGCGCTGCATGGAAGTATATGCGGCGATGGTGGAGGTGATGGATCAAGGCATCGGCCGCCTGGTGTCGGAGCTCAAGGCGCAGGGGCAGTTGGAAAACACCCTGATCCTGTATCTTCAGGACAACGGCGGTTGCGCCGAGACCAACGGACGCACCGGCACGGGCGAGCCCAGGGCAGCGGCGCCCTCGCTGGCGCCGGTGCCGAAAGGCACAATCCAGTACGCCAGCCGTCCGACGCAGACGCGCGACGGTTGGCCGGTGCGGCAAGGCTATGGCGTGATGCCCGGCGCGGCCGACACCTACATCGCGTACGGCAAGGGCTGGGCCAACGTGAGCAACACGCCCTTCCGTGAGTACAAGCACTGGGTGCACGAGGGCGGGATTTCCACGCCGTTGATTGCGCACTGGCCGGCGGGGATGAAAGGCGGGAAGGGCGGCGCGCTGTGCCACGAGCCCTCGCACCTGATCGACATCATGGCGACGGCGGTGGATCTCGCCGGCGCCCGTTACCCCGCGGAATTCAACGGTGAGCGGATCACGCCGCTGGAGGGCCGCAGTTTGCGTCCGCTCCTGACCGCGCCCGCCGTTTCCCCTGCCGGCGCGGCGCGCCCGATCTTCTGGGAACACGAGGGCAACAAGGCGATGCGCGAGGGCCGCTGGAAGATCGTCTCCAAGCATAAGGGCGCGTGGGAACTTTACGATATCGAGGCTGACCGCACCGAGTCGCGGGATCTCGCCGCCAAGGAGCCCGGACGCGTGAAAACGATGGCTGCGGCTTGGGACGTCTGGGCGTCACGCGTGGGCGTCGAACCGTGGGCCCACGACATCCCCGAGGGCTCCGGCTCGAGTCCCACCGGCAAGAAGAAGGCCGCCAAGGGCGAATAAAGCCGGCGCGCCGGTTAAGGCAGGGAGGGAGAGTTTGGGTGAGTGAAAGTAGCCGCGCTCCCAGGGGGCTGTAGACGCACCGCTTGGGAGTGAACCACGAATGACCAAGGGACGCGACAAACGCCGCCTTGGTGTAGCCGAGGCGGCCAGCCTCGGATGCGTCCGAGGACTTTACCGCCGAAGGCTGTTCGGAAAGACGCGGATTTTTCGGGTGGGGCGGATGGGGAAGAATCCAGATGTCTCCCCGAACTTCGCGTCCCTGCTGTTCGAAACCCGGCCGATGTTGAAACAACACGGAAGCGCTCCGCGAGGGAGCAACTACGGTTGCGCTCGGACCCGGTCCCTTGGTCCTTTCGGGCCCGCCCTGCTTGGTTCCAACCGTTGCCTCGTGGCGGTTCACCCGCTCCGACGGACCAATGCGGAAAACCCGGGGGCCGCGCATAAATATTTTTCCTCGCGGGGCCCCGCGCCGGGAGACGCAATTGGACCATTATGCAGACGAGATTCACCCTGGCCCTTCTGCTCACCGTTTTGCCGCTCGCCGCGCAGCAGACGCCCAACCGGCCCGCCCCGGCCGCCGACGAGACCGTGAAGCTGGAGAGCTTCGTGGTCACCGGATCAAACATCCGCCGCACCGACGCCGAGACTGCCCTGCCGGTCACGGTCATCGACCCGGTTGAGATCGACGCGCGCGGCGCCGCCACCATGGCGGAATTGTTCGAGACGCTCGGCATCGCCGAACCGTCCGCGATCACCGAGATCAACAACGGCCCGCAGCTGGCGCGCGGCGACGTCGCCTCGGTCGACCTGCGCGGCATCGGCTCGGGCAGCACGCTCACGCTCCTCAACGGCCGCCGCATGGCGCCGCACCCGATCTCGATGGCCGAGAACGGCGTGCCGTCCCTCGCGGTGAACATCAACGCCGTGCCCCGCGCCCTGATCGAGCGCGTCGAGGTGCTGCGCGACGGCGCGTCCGCCATCTACGGCGCCGACGCCGCCGCTGGCGTGATCAACAACCGGGTCTCCCGTTCCTACACCGGCCGCCAGCTGACTTTGCGGGGCTCGATGACCCAGCACGGCGGGGCGAACGAGGTCGGCGGCACCTACACCCACGGCTTCAAGACCGGTCGCACCCACGTCGCTTACACGTTCGATTACTTCCATCGCGACGCGCTTGCCGCATCGCAGCGGCGTTTCGCGCGGAACTCGGACCAGCGCGCCAGCCGCAATCTGCCGGCGCCTTGGAACGGGCTCCCCTTGGTTGACGCCAACGGGACGACCGTCCGCGACAATGATTTCCGGAACGCGAACAGCGTTAACCAATGGGGACAGTGGCAGCGCGGCTTCATCCAGCCCGACTACCTGACCTTCGTGGGTTCACGTCCGGCCAACAACACCGGCATCACCACGAGCACCACGCCGTCCGCCGGCGTCGCCACGATGGCGACCGACGGCATGTTCTACCTCTGGCCGAGCCCGACTGGCGTCAGTTTCAAGCAGA
>JBEGJD010000275.1:0-4715 GCA_041184765.1 Verrucomicrobiota bacterium
CGGCCCGGCGCCAGGCCGTCGCGACGCTCGATGAGATCCTTGCGCTGCTGGCCGCGGGCAACATCCGGGCACTGGGCCGCGCGCTCACGGAGAATTTCTTCGGCCCCCTCCAGAGCATCATACCGTGGGTGAGCAACCGCTACACCGAGCTGCTGATCGAACGCGCCCGCGCCGCGTTCGGGGAGGACTTCTGGGGCTTCTGGATGCTGGGCGGGATGTCGGGCGGCGGCATGGGCTTCATCTTCGCCCCGCACCGCCGCGCCGAGGCGCAGAAGAAACTGCTGGAGATCATGCTCGCGACCAAGCGCGAGCTGGAGACCTCGCTGCCGCTCGCGATGGACCCGGTGGTGTACGATTTCGCGATCAACGAGCACGGCACGGTCGCGGCCCTGTTAAGGGGCGACGAGGCCCTGCTGCCCGCCGCCTATTACGAGCAGGCGGTGCCGGTCTATCTGCGCCGCGAGGCACGCGATCTCACCGTGCGCGAGCGCGGCGACCTGCAACGCTTCACCCGCGCGGCCCGAACCCTCCCCGAGTTCGCCCGGGCGCTGCCGGCACTGCTGGACCGGATGCTGCCGTCCGCCGACGGCACCGGATCGGCCGCGGAGCAACTGGAGCAGATGCTGGCGGAGAACGGTTTCGACCGCGCCCAGCATGAACAGATCCGCGCCGACCTGCGCGCGGGGCGCATCGGCCTCGCCCTGAACCGTCTGTCAGCCAGCACGCGGATCGAGGATGTCGCGAAAGGTGACCTCTTCGAGGCCGCGAATGAAAACGCCGCCCTCCGCCGCGCCGGCGAGGCCGCGCTACGCCGCGGGGAGGTCGCCGTGGTGACGTATGCTGCCGGGGTCGGCAGCCGCTGGACGCAGGGTGCGGGGGTGGCGAAGGCGCTGCATCCGTTCGCGAAGTTCGGCGGCAAGCACCGGAGCTTCGCGGAAGTGCACCTCGCGAAGTCGCGCCGCACGGGAAAGGAATTCGGCGCGGCGGTGCCGCACGTGTTCACCACCAGCCATCTGACGCACGCGGCGATCGAGCGCCGGCTCGCGGAGACGGCGGCCGCGGACGGGCTCGATGTGCGGCTGTCGGCCGGAAAATCGATCGGGCTGCGGCTCGTGCCGACGGTCCGAGACCTGCATTTCGCCTGGGAGGAAACGGCCCAGCAGCGGCTCGACGAGCAGAAGGAAAAGATGCGCGGCAGCGTGCGCGCGGCGCTGGCCAATTGGGCCCTTAGCGTCGGTGAAGGCGCCGATTACACGGACAACACCCCCGCGCAGTGCCTGCACCCGGTCGGGCATTGGTTCGAGATCCCCAACCTGATCAAGAACGGGACGCTCGCCGCCCTCCTCGCGACGCGCCCGCAACTCAAAGTCCTGCTCGCCCACAACATCGACACCCTCGGAGCCACGGCTGATCCCGGCTTGCTCGGCTGGTTCCTCGCCTCCGGCGCCACGCTCGGTTGGGAAGTGATTCCGCGGAGAATCGAGGACCACGGCGGCGGCCTCGCGCGCGTCGACGGCCGGCTGCGTCTCGTCGAGGGCCTCGCCCTGCCCCGCGAGGAGGATGAGTTCGCCCTCACCTATTACAGCACCAACACCTGCTGGATCGACATCGACCGCCTGCTCGCGCTCTTCGGGCTGAAACGGGAGGAGCTCGCTGACGCCGAGCGCACCGCCGCCGCCGTTCGCACGATGGCCGCCCGCGTGCCGACCTACGTCACCCTTAAGGACGTGAAAAAACGTTGGGGCCACGGCCAGGAGGACGTGTTTCCCGTCGCGCAATTCGAGAAACTCTGGGGCGACATGACCGCCGTGCCCGAGTGCCCGAGCGTTTTCGCGGCCGTCCCGCGGCAACGCGGACAGCAGCTGAAGGATCAAGCGCAACTGGACGGATGGGCTCGCGACGGCTCAGCCCGCCACGTGGAAACGCTCTGCGCTTGGTGACGTGACCCACCTTCGCCGCCTCGCCAGACTCGCGAAACAGGTAACAAGACCCCACCTTTTGCGTCCCTAGTAGGTTGTCCCCTTAACAATCCGCCGCCGCGGCTGACCGATGTCCGTCATGAATCAATTCTCCCGTACCGTTGTCCTTGCGTGCCTGTTGCTCTGCCTCGCGCAACTCCACGCCCAAGTGAGACCTACAAATCCGATCGCACCCGTCGCGCCAGGCGGCGGAGGCAACGGCGGCGGGGGTAACGCCGGGGGCGGGGCTGTGCTACCGGGCGGCGGCGGAGCGGGCGGACTTCTGCCGGGAGGAGGCGGCAACGCGGTCACCCAGCCCACCATCGTAGCCCCTGCGGGCGCCTTGGTCGGCACCCCGACCAATGCCGCGGTAGTCCTCGGACAGGCCGGACAGGCGGGAACCTCGGGTGTCACTTACCAATGGAGCATCACCGGAGGTCGGATCACTTCCGACGCGCGTATCCAGGCCATCACCTTCGTCGCCGACGCCGCCGGTTCCGTCAGCCTAGCCGTCAACGTCGCCGTGGCCGGCACCACCTACATGCCGACCGCCTCGGTCGCGATGCTTTCGGCCGAGACAGCCGGCACGATGACCACCAGCGCCACCGTAGCCGCCAGCGCGACCAGCGTGACCGCGACGGTGCCGGCCGCGCAGAACGGCGACCGCACCTTCCGTTGGACCGCCTCGGGCGGCGCGCAGATCGTCAGCGGCCAAGGCACCAACTCGATCACCTACCGCCCCGGCACCGCCGGCCTGAAGGAGATCGTGTGCAACGTGAACCTGCAGAACGTGGTGACCATTCCGGTCCGCGCTTACGTGATGACGCTTGGCACCGGCGCTCCCGTCGCGCTCACCGTCACTTCCGGCAGCGGCGGCGGCTCCTATCCGGCCGGCTCCCGCATCGACATCATCGCCAACCCGCCGGCGCCGGGCCAGGTCTTCGACCGTTGGACGGGCGACATTTCCGTGCTCGGCAACGGCGCCCAACTGCCGCTCATCCCGCGCGCCACGATCACGGTGCCGAATGCCGCCGCCAACCTGACCGCGACCTACAAGGCGGCTCCGGTTTGGACGCCGACCTCGATCGCCAGTTTCAATCCGCAGAATCAGGCGGGACCCAACAACACGACCACGACGGTATCGACGACCCTTACCTACCATGTGCCGGCGAACGCCACCGGGCTGGTTTTCCTGCTCCACGATGCCGGTGGCACCAACGCTGAGTGGTTCGAGCGCCCGAACCAACTGCTGTTCGCCCGCGAGGTCGTCGCCGCCGGCTACGGAGTCGCCACGCTTAACAGCATCAATCGCACGGCCGGAACCTGGGCGGCCCCCGCCGTCCTCGCCAACAACCTCGACGCGCTCAACCACGCCGCGGCCATCGATCGCCTCGTGAGCCTCGGCGCCATTCCGGCCGGTAAGCCGGTATTTTTCGTCGGACGCGGAGCCGGCGCCAACGCCGCCTCCCGCTACGCCGACTTGCTCGCCAGCGCCACCCCCGCCCGCCCGGTGAAAGGCGCCGTGATTTTCCTATCCTCCGGCATCGACACGCTCGCCGTCACCTCGAAGGTCCCGCAGTTCTTCGCGCTCGCCTCCAACGACGACGCGCTGGGAGCCGCCGGCATCCAGGCCGCGCGCGACTCCAGTCAGCTGCTTTTGGGCCGCGGCATCGCCACGGGTGTGGTCGCTACGACCGTTTCGCCCCTCTACTCCGGCCGTCTGCGTTCCCTGGCGCTCACCGCGCCGTTCACCGCCGACGACGCGCAAGCCGTCTGGTCCGCCCTGAATACCGCCAAACTCATCGACGAGAACAGCTATCCGACTTCCGTGCCCTCGGTCGCGACCGTCGCCGCCGCGCTGCCGGCGGCCTACAAAGGCCGCGCGGCCGACATCGCGGCGGAAATCGCGGTCGCCAGCGCGGAGCGCGAATTCTTCAGCGAGGGCAACAGCCGCGTCATCAACTTCCTCAGCAGCCGTGCCACCGACGCCCCCGCCCCCACGCCGGGCCGGCTCGTGAATCTTTCGACCCGCGGCAACGTGGCCTTCCTCGGTGATTCGCTCACGGTGGGCTTCAACATTTCCGGCGCCGCGCAAGCCACGCTCCTCATCCGCGGCGTCGGCCCGGGCCTTGGACGCTTCGGTGTAACCTCGGCCCTCTCCGCCCCGCGCCTCGAGGTTAACCGCGCGGGCAACCCGACCGCGATCGCCTCCAACGAGGGCTGGGACAAACCGGGCAACCCCGCCACCCCGGCCCAGATCACCAGCGCGGCCGCGTCGGTCGGCGCGTTCGCTCTCACCAACGGGGCCGCCGACTCGGCCCTCCTTCTCCAGCTCAATCCCGGCGCCTACACCGCGACCATCCGCGGCCTCGGCGGCGCCGTGGGCGAGGTGCTGGCGGAGATTTACGACGTGAGCCGCAACGGCACCCGCCTCACGAATCTCTCCACGCTCTCCCGCATCAACGCCGACGGCGACCTGCTCATTCCCGGCATCGTGATCGCCGGGAATAATCCTCGCTCCCTTGTGCTCCGCGCTGTCTCCCAAGGCCTGCAGACGTTCGGCTTCGGTGCCGCCGATGTTCTCGGTGACCCACGCCTCGTCGTCTACAGCGGCCAGACTGTCGTCACGAACAACAACAACTGGGCCCAGGCCGGCAACACCACCCTCACCGCGGCCTTCCCCGCGGTCGGCGCCTTCCCCCTCACCAACGCCGCCGATTCCGCGCTCCTTGAGCCGCTGGCCCCGGGCAACTACAC
>JBEGJD010000276.1:0-7072 GCA_041184765.1 Verrucomicrobiota bacterium
CGGATCGGTTCTCGCGATCTCGGTCCCGATGGGGCTGGCGAACCGGGTCCGGCCGAAACCGGAAACCAGATGAAAGGGTCTTCCGTGATCGGCCGGGGGACCTGCCGGAGCGCTGCTGACCAGCATCGAGCCGCCGTCGTGGTTGCGGCTTCCGGGGCCGAAGCCTGCGCTGCTTGCGATAGGTTCCACATTTCGGCCCGACCGCTTTCGCCTCCGCCCTTGCACTGATCTTCCTTCAGCATCCCCATTCGCGCACGCGCTACCGTGCAAAATCTCCTCGCCACCTTGATCACGTCGGCCGCGTTGTGCGGCGCGGCGTTCGCCGCCGGAGCCGGACGTCCGAACATCGTGGTGATCATCTCGGACGACCAGGGCTACGCCGACCTTGGCTTCAATCCTCACCACCCGAAGGAGGTCGCGACGCCCCACCTCGACGCTCTCGCCCGCGAGGGCGTGTTCTTCACTCAGGGCTACATCAGCGGGCCGGTTTGCTCGCCCACCCGGGCCGGCCTGATGCTCGGCCGGTACCAGCAGCGCGTCGGCGTCTACACCGCGGGTGACGGCGGCCGCGGGTTCGACCCGAAAATCTCGATCTTTCCGGCCATGCTGCCGGCCGACTACGCGAGCATCGCCATCGGCAAATGGCACCTCGGCCTCGACGACGATTATCCCGCGCTGAAATGGCATCCGATCAGTCGCGGCTTCAAGGAAACCTACAACTTCATGGGGCGCGGCGGTCACGACTACTTCAGGAGCACGGGAGTGAAAGGCGGCGACGACGAATCCGCTCCGCTTTACCGGGGACGCGAGCGCACCGGCTTTCAAGGCTACCTGACCACGCGTTTCAGCGAGGAAGCGGTGGCCTTCATCGACCGCCACAAGGCGGAGCCGTTCTTCCTCTATCTCGCCTACAACGCGGTCCACGCGCCGGCCCAGGCGCCGCAGGCGGACATCGACCGGATCCGGCGCGAACACCCCGGCCTCAGCGAGGCGCGCGTGATCCTCATGGCGATGCTCCACCACCTCGACCTCGGCGTCGGGGCGGTCGTCAACCAACTCAAGGCAACGGGCGTTTGGGAAAACACCCTGCTGTTTTTCCTCACCGACAACGGCGGGCCGCGCGGCATGGAAGCCAGCAACGCACCGCTGCACGGCTACAAGGCCAGCCTCTACGAGGGCGGCATCCGCACGCCGTTCATCGTGAGCTGGCCCGCGCGTTTTCAAGGCGGCCGCACGCTCGAAACACCCGTCATCTCGCTCGACCTGCTGCCGACCGCGCTCGAAGCGATCGGCGCCGCGCCGCCGGCGGGGACGGTGTTCGACGGCAAGAGCCTCTTGCCGCTGCTGACCGGCAAGAGCACACGGCACCACGACACGCTTTACTGGAGTAGCGGTGGCCTGAACGGCGAATGGGCCGTGCGTCAGGGCGACTGGAAGCTCCACGCCCTTCGCGATCAGCGCGAACTCATCAACCTCGCCGCTGATCCAGCCGAGACGAAAAATCTAGCCGCGCAGCATCCCGAAAAGGTGAAGCAGCTCACCGCGCTCTACGACGCATGGCTCGAACCGATGGCCGAGCCCATCACCGGCGGCTCCAAACGCTGGGTGACGGCCGGCGGCGACGCGGAACAGAACCAACGCACGAAGGATCGCGCCGCCAAGAAAGCCTCCCGCAAACAGGAACGCACGGCCGAGAAACAAGCGGGCAAGACCAACCCGCCGCCGTAACAACCGGCGCGGCTCTACCGCAACCGAAGCATCGTCCGGGCTGCGCCGCACTGTGAGGGATGAGGGCCCCTGCTTCGCCGAGGCTTTCTCCTTAGTCAGACCCCGTTCCTCGCCGAGCCCACGGAGGACACGTGGCGAGAGGTACCCATCAAGGGGTCAGCCTGTTACCTGTTAGCGCCAACGATCGGTAGACGCGGGCGGTTCGCTAACACGTAACAGGCCGACCCCTTGGGACCGGTCAACCGCCTGATCTGCAACACCCTCAAGTTCAACCGCGCCTTGCCCGGCGAGCTCCACCATGCCGCGTAGCGGCGGCAGATTGATACCTTTTGTGCGCCGACGCGTCCTCGTTGTTTCCTGCTGCTATGAAACCCTTCCGTTATCTTGCCTTGATTGTGCTGCTGGCGGCGCCCGTGGTGGCGCAAAATGGCGATCGGCCCGGTGAAGTGCAGGCCCCGCCCCCGGCTTCGATGATCATTCCGCCCGCGCCGGCCCTTTCCGCGGCCGAGGCACTGAAGACCTTCAAATTGCCGGCCGGCTTCCGCATCGAGGCGGTGGCGGCAGATCCGCTCATTGGCGATCCGATCTCCATCCAGTTTGGTCCCGATGGCCGACTCTGGGTGTTGGAGATGCGCGGCTTCATGCCCGATGCCGACGGCAAGAACGAGCGCGAACCCGTCGGCGTGATCGCGGTGCTCGAGGACACCGACGGTGACGGTCGCTACGACAAGCGCAGCGTATTCATGGATGGACTGGTGCTGCCCCGCGCGATGTCGCTGGTCGGAGACGGCGTGCTCATCGCCGAGCCTCCGCATCTTTGGTTCTGCCGCGACACCAACGGTGATGGTCGGGCGGACCAGAAGATCGAGGTCGCGAAGGATTACGGCAATATCGACAACCCCGAGCACAATGCCAACGGCCTGATGTGGGCGATGGACAACTGGATTTACTCGGCAAATTTCAATGCCCGCTTCCGTTATCAGGGCGAGGGACGTTTCACCCGCGAGCCGACCATCATGCGCGGGCAGTGGGGCATCTCGCAGGATGACGGCGGCCGCTTGTTCTACAACAGCAACAGCGATCCGCTCCGTGTCGATCTGATCCCCTCGGAGTATCTGCGCCGCAACCCCAACTTCGCGGCCGCGGGCACGAACGTCCAGGTCGCGCCGGCCAATCTCCACGTTGCGCCAGGCCGCGTCACCCCCGGCATCAACCGCGGCTACAACACGCTCGATAAGTCGGGTCGCGAGTACGCGGTAACCTCCGCCTGCGGTCCGGTCATTTATCGCGGCACGCTTTTCCCGGCTGAATTCCGCGGGGATGCGTTCATCGCGGAGCCCTCGGGTAATCTGGTGAAGCGCATCCGGCTGGCAACCCAGGATGGCACGGTCAAGGGCAGCAATGCCTACGAAGGCACCGAGTTTCTCACTTCGACTGACGAGCGCTTCCGGCCGGTGAATATCTTCAACGGTCCGGATGGCGCGCTCTACGTGGTCGATCTTTACCGCGGAATCATTCAGCACCGCATCTATCTCACGTCCTATCTGCGCAAGCAGGTTGATGAGCGGGGTCTCGCGCAGCCCCGGGCGCTGGGCCGGATCTGGCGCATTGCGCCGGAAGGTGCGCCGGCCGCTGATTTTCGCCGGGTGGCCTTGACCAAGGCGAGCGGCGCCGGGCTGGTCTCCCAGTTGAATGCGGACAACGGCTGGGTGCGCGATACCGCGCAGCAACTGCTCGTCGAGCGCCGGGACCCAACGACGGTTGCGCCCTTGATGGCATTGGTTGCCGATGCCAAACGTTCCCCGACCACGCGCCTGCAGGCGCTCTGGACTTTGGATGGCATGGGCCAGTTGGACGTTGCGACCGTCCAGCGCGCGTTGGCCGACGCGGACGAGCGGGTGGCGGCCGCCGCCATTCGGCTGGCAGCTCCACGATTTGGTGCCGCGGCGGGTGGCGCCGAGCTCGCGCAGAAAGTGGCGGCCGTTCGCCGCGCGGAGCCAACGGTGCGTTTGCAACTGGCGCTGACCCTCCCCGAGGCGAAGACGCCGGCTTCGGACGAGAAGGTGCTCGACCTGCTGGTTGCGGCGGGGAAACAAGCCTACTTGGCGGATGCGGTCGTGAGTGGCATCGCCGGCCGTGAGCTGGCATTCATCCGCGGACTGGCGGGGCGGCCGGAAGCAGCGGAAGCCGCAGCGGACGTGCTGCGGTACGCGACGAGTTCGGTTTTTAAAGCGGGCGACGCGGCCCGCATCGATGAGGTTCTGGCTTTGTTGGCCGAGCGTTCGACGCCGGCGTGGGTGCGAAAGGAAATCCTCGCGGGCATTCGTCATTTCATTCCGCGGCCGGAAGGGCGGATGTTTGGCGGAATGCGCGGTGGTCGGTCGGGTGGCCCGGGTACCGGGACTCCCGGCGCGGGGCCGGCGCCGACGGGTGCGCCCGCGGCGGAAGGCGCGGGCTCGCGCAGTGCCAGTCGCGGCAGCGCGGGTCGGGCCGGCATGGGACGCGGCGGCAGTCTCGTGTTGGTGGGCGCGTTACCGGCCGAGCCCAGGGCGCTGGTCGCGTTATCCGAGCGCAAGGATGATCCTGACGCGGCGACCGCCGTCGAGCTGTTGAAGCAATTGAAATGGCCGGGCAAACCCGGAGCGAGCAATGCGCGTCCGCTGACCGCTGATGAACAGGTGCTTTTCGATAAGGGCAGGGCGCAGTTCGCGACCCTGTGTGCCGCCTGCCATCAGACGAATGGCCAGGGGCTGGCCGGTCTTGCGCCTTCGCTGGTTTACTCCCGGTGGGTGCTGGGTGATCCGCGCGTGCTCGCGCGCATCGTCCTCTGCGGCAAGACGCAGGAGAACATGATCATGCCGCCGTGGAAGGGGGCATTGGATGACGAGGCCATCGCTTCGGTCCTCACGTTCATTCGTCGTTCGTGGGGTCAGGAGGCGGATCCGGTTGCCATCGCCACGGTGACCGAGGCGCGTGCAGCCACGGCCAAGCGGGACGAGCCGTGGTCGGACAACGAACTTGATGCGTTGGTGCGGGCGCTGAATGCCCCGGCGCCGGCCAATTGATTCCCAACCGGTTCTCTCGGCTCCTCCCGTTTCGCCGTTTTTCCGTAGCCTGCAGCTGCAACTCGCGTTGGCCCTGACCGCCGGAGGCGCTCTTTCCGCGCGGACTTCGGCGGGGTACCCATCAAGGGGGCAACCGGTTACCTGTTGCGCAAACGACCGGAAGTCGCGGGCGGTTCGCTAACACGTAACAGGCCGACTCCTTGGGGCCGTTCCCCGGTTCCATTTCAGCTGGTCAACCGATTAGGGGCCGAAGCTCAACTTTGCGGTTACATGAAGCGGATGCTTCTGCAGCACGTACGCGCGCAACCTCAATGCTCTCTGCCTCGATAACCCAGAATCCGCTGAGGAACTCTTCATTCTTAACCAGCGGACCTTGGGTCACAGACGAGTTGCCTGCTCGATAATCGAATACGGCAGCTTCTGAGGGTGATGAAAGTCCGCCCGCGAAGATGCGCTGACCTTCAGATCTTAATCTGTCGTTGAAATCATCAATTGCCTGTTTCTCCGCCGCTGAATGCGGGCGGCGGGGTTCCGTATCGATTACCGACATTAGAAATTTCATCTCTACTCCTGGTTGAACGAAGCGATTATCGGGCCGGATCCGCCCCCCTTGTAAATCCAGCCTGCTAGCCGTCGCCCCTCCCCTCGCTGCCCGGCCGCTGGGTGGGGCCGCGGATATCCCCGCCCCGCTTTGTCGTGGCCGCCACCCGGGGGCATCCCATCCAGACCCGAGGCGGCACGCTGGCACCGTGCGCGGCCCGCTCCCGAGGGCTGACGGCCTACGACACCCGCAGCATCCCGGTCTCGTGCTGCAGCCACTCGATTAGTGCGGCATTTTTCCAAGGAAGAGGACTCGCGCGGTGGGCGGAGAATCAACGCCGGCCGCGAGCGCCAGCGCGTGGCCAGACGCTTCGCTCGCTGGAGTTCGCGGGACGATCGCGTTGCGCAGCTCAAAACCTTCTTACCGCCCTTGCCGACTCAGGTCCGTTGCACGTCGGTCCACGCCACTTCGTGCGGCAGGCGACCTTGTTTCACGGATACCGCGCAAACCCGTCCGGCGGCTTCGCCCATGGGAACGGCGTTGCCGGTGACGCGGTAGCTGGAATGCGCGAACGAATCGCCGCTGATGCAGCGGCCGGCGATCATGAGGCCGTCGACATCCGCGGCGATCAACGCCCCGACCGGAATATCGTAGGGCTTCGCGCCGGCCTTCCGGTAGCGGGCGACTTCGGCGGCAATCTCGTCCTTCCAAGGCGCCTCCACATCCGAGCGGACATTATGCAAGTCGAAGCCGAAGTTCACGCGGCACGCGGCATCGGCATGCTTCTTGCCCGCCACGATGTCCTCCGCGGTGACGGTGTAGCGTCCCCGCACGCGGCGACCCTCGCGCACGCCGATTTGCTCGGCGGTGGCGACGACGGCGATATTCCTCCACGGCCCGCCGATTTTGCGCAGGTCGGCCACGATCTTGTGCACCTCGCGCCGGGCGCGGATCGTGGCGTCGGTGATCTGGGCCGCATCGTACGCCGGCACGCCGTATTCGTGGTTCGTCATGAGCGAGAAAATCCCGCTGTGCAGCAGGCGCAGCGTGGGCTGACTGTAGGACGGCTTGATGCCGGACTCGCGCATGAACTTGTTGAGCGCCGTCTTCGCGCCTTCCCCCGCCAGTTCGCGCACGAAGGGGGCGACTTCGTCGACATTCACGCCGGTCAGCAGCGCCATGAGCGACATCGGCTGACATTCGCAATTCGCGTTGAGGCCGACGTCGAAGCGGCAGCCGGCCTGCGCCGCGAGATCGCCGTCCCCGGAGCAATCGATGAAACGATCGGCGGCCCAGGCCTGCCGGCCCGACTTTGATTCGGTGACGACCGCCACGAGGCGGTTGCGACGGTCCGTGACCGCACCGACGAGGCGCGTGTGCAGCCGGATCTTCACGCCGGCCTCCACGCACATTTCCTCCAGGACGAGCTTCATCAGCTCGGGATCGTAGATTTCTCCCTTGGTCTTTTTCGCCACGTCGCTGCCCCGGGCAGCCATGGCCCGCAGGATTTCCTGCATGATGCCGGTCTTGCGTCCCCCATCTATGATCTTGGTGAGCATCCCCGCGGTCCAGACGCCGCCGAGACAGCCGGCGGTTTCGATCAACTGGGTCTTCGCGCCGGCGCGCGCCGCGGCCAGCGCCGCCCCGATCCCGGCGGGCCCGGCGCCCACCACGAGCACGTCGCTGCGGCCCGCGACCGGACTCTCGCGGGCGCCTTCCGCCAGCCGGCCGCCGGCGG
>JBEGJD010000277.1:0-3491 GCA_041184765.1 Verrucomicrobiota bacterium
TGGTTCGAGGGAAAGTTTCTGCCGCGGGTTTCGCCGCTCACGCTCGGCGCGCTGCTTTTCACCATCACGGTGATGTTCATGTTCAAAGGCCGGACGATCGTGAGCCTGCCCCTCGACGTGCTGCGCATCGCGCTTCCGCTCGTGATCTATTTCGCGATGATGTTCCTGGTGAGTTTCCTGCTGGCGCGGCGCCTGGGCGCCGACCACGGGCGAACCACCGCGATCGCCTTCACCTCCGCCGGCAACAACTTCGAGCTGGCGATCGCCGTGGCCATCGGGGTGTTCGGGATTGAATCGGGCGTGGCCTTCGCCGCCGTCGTCGGCCCGCTCATCGAGGTACCGGCGCTCATCCTGCTCGTCGGCGTGGCGCTGCGCCTGCGGAAAAAATTCACGCGTTAGCCGGGCGGCCGGCGCAAAATCAGCAACCGCGCCATGGACACGGCCTGCCGGACGCTTTTGTTTTTCAAAATGCTTTTCCGGTTCCCCGCCCCGTTGGTTTTCATCTGGACCCTCACCGGCATCGCCGCCGCTCAGCCGCTGATCGTGGAACACCCCGCCAGCGTGTCCGCCTACCCGGGCGATGAGGTCACCTTGAAAGCCTCGGCCTCCAGCGCCCTGCCGCTGACCTACAGATGGCGCAAGGACGGCGCGGTGATCGCAGGGGCGGTTCAACCGACCCTTACCCTAACGGCCTCGCTCACGCCCCCCGCCACCACCAGCTCGGCCCTCTACGCGCTGGAGATCAGCGACGGCGTGGCGACCGTCACCACGATCCCGGCCGTCGTCTTTGTGACGCGACGCCCGCAGACGATCACCTTCAACGCGCCCGCCAGCGCGGCTTCGGCCTCCAGCGTCACGCTGGAGGCGACCGCTTCCTCCGGTTTGCCCGTGAGCTTCGCGATCGCATCCGGCGCGGGCTCGCTGGCGGGCCGGATTCTCACCGGCAACGGCGGGCCGATCGTCGTCCGTGCCACGCAGGCCGGCAACGCGACCTTCGAACCGGCCTCGTCGGTCGAACGCACCGTCACGTTCATCTCCGGGGCGATCTCGCCCTTCATCACCATCCCGCCCTCAGACCAGACGGTCCTGGCGGGTGCCGCGGTGACGCTGCGCGCGGTTTCCATCGGCACTCCCGCTCCGACCTACCAGTGGGCCAGAAACGGAGAAGCGATCGCTGGCGCCACAGGCGCGGCGCTAACTCTCTCCACGGTCGCGCTGGCGGATGCCGGTCGTTACACCGTCACCGCCACGAACGTCGCCGGCACCAGCACCGCCTCGGCGGAACTGATCGTGCGCGCCGCGCCCGTGGTGGTGACGCCGCCCCTGACCCAGACGGCCGTCGCAGGTCGGAGCGTGACGCTCTCCGCCGTCGTCACGGGTTTTCCCGCACCCACTTTTCAATGGCGGAAAGACGGCCGCCCGATCGCCGGCGCCACGCGCGCGGAGCTCGTGCTTTCAAGTGTGACCGCCGAGGGAGCCGGCAGCTACGACGTCGTGGCAACGAACGTTTTGGGCAGCGTCACCAGCGCCGCCGCCTTGCTGACCGTCACGCTACGCGACTTCTCCGGCACTTACCGCGGGACGATCAGCTCCGGAGCGGGTGAGATCGCGGTGTTGGTCCGCCGCAACGGTCCCGCGACCGTGCTTGCGCACCTCACGTCCGGTGCGGCCGGCATCTCCGCTCCGGCGGTGACGGTCGACCTCAACGGCAACTTTTCGGCCACCGTGCCGCTCGTCGCCGCCACCAGCCGCAACGTCACCCTGCGCGGCGCGTTCGACGAGACGGACGGGACCCTTTCCGGATTGATCCCGGAGCTCAGCCTCACCTTCACCGCGGCCCGTGCCGCTCCCGCGACACCGGCGCTGGAGCAAGCGGGGCTTTACTCGGGCGGAGTGATCGGCGGAGCGACCGCGGCCAGCGTGCTCATCGGACCCGATGGGCGGGCCTTCGCCCTACTCGTGAATGGACCAGCGGTCGACTCCGCCTCGGGATCCCTTTCCACCGAAGGACGGCTGGCGGTCAACTCCGCAGCGCGGGCCGCGATCGATCTGGGATTCAACGCCACGGGCATCCGCGGAACGATCCGGCCGGCCGGCGGCTCAACCCTCCCGCTGACCTGTGTAAGGGATGCGCTCGCCGGCAGACAGCACTTGGTGAATCTTTCCTCGCGTGGCGCGACCGCGCCGGAGGCGCCGATGATCAGCGGCTTCGCAATCGGGGGCACCGCGCCGAAACAGGTTCTCATCCGGGCGGCGGGACCCGCGCTCGCTCGCGCCCCCTTCAATCTGACCGGCACACTGACGGACCCCTCCCTCCAGCTTTACCGGGTGAGCACCGTGATCGGGCAGAACAACGACTGGGGCTCCCCCGCCTCCGGAGCCGCCGCCCTGACCGCGGCGACGAGCCTCGCCGGCGCTTTCCCGTTCGCGTCGGGAAGCGCCGACGCCGCCCTTCTGACGACATTGCCGCCGGGCTTGTACTCGGTGCACACCACCGGGGGGACGGGAATCGCGCTGGCCGAGATCTACGAGGTCCCCGTGCCGGAAGAGGCGCCCGGTTCCCGGCGGCTCGTGAACGTGTCCACGCTCGCTCCGGTCGCGCCGGGGTTACCCCTCATCGCCGGATTCGTCATCGAGGGTCCGGGCCCGCAACGGGTGCTGGTTCGCGCCGCCGGCGCCACTCTCGCCGCAGCGCCATTCAATCTCGCCGGCGCGCTGCCCAACCCGCAGCTGACGATCTTCCAAGGTTCCACGCAGCTGAAGTCCAATGACGACTGGTTCCGCGACGCCGAGGCGACCGCGATCCGCGAGGCCTCCACGCGGGCCAACGCGTTCGCCTTCGGCGCCCAGAGCCTCGACTCCGCGCTGCTGCTCTTCCTCGAACCCGGCGCCTACACGGCCGTGATCAGCGCCTCGGCCACCGCGCCGGCCGCGCAGACCACCGGTCTGGCGCTCGTGGAGATTTACGACGCTTCGCCCTGACCCGCGCCGCGGATCCTCAGAAGTCGATCGCCTTCAGCGTGCCGATCTTGACCTCGAAACGCTCCCCGTAGGGCTTCACCCGCCGCAGCTCGGTGCGCTTGAGCTCGATCGCCGCGCCGCCGCCGATGAACAGGATCGACCAGTCGGCATCACCCGAGATGCTGACGAGCGTGGGCGGGTGGTTCGGATCGATCTGCGCGAAATCCAGCGAGGCGTCGCCGGACTTCACCTTTACGACCAGCTTGGCCCGGAACGACTCCCGCAGCAGGACGGAAAGATTTTCCAGCACCGCACCATCCTTCTTCAAACGCGCCTGCACCTGGAATTTCTCCGGCGGGAAACGCTCGTTGCCAAACTTCAGCAGAGGAATTTCGAACAGCCAGTGGGTCTCCGTCTCGGAAACCATGAACGAACGCCCCACGTCGAGCACCTCCCCCAAGCTGGGCTGGGAACGACGCGACGACGTGGAAATCTTCTCCGGATCCGAATCCTCGCCCTTTCGCCGGTAC
>JBEGJD010000278.1:0-2543 GCA_041184765.1 Verrucomicrobiota bacterium
CTTTCGTCCGGAAATATCGGACCGACTTTCGTGAGGAAGCGCGTGCGATGTAGCCGAGGGCGTTTACCCTCGGATCGTTGGAAACTCCTTCCGCCCATCCCTCTCTCTCCCTCTCGGTTCCTGCCCTGCGTCCCGTCCTACGTCCGATCGCCGGCATAGTCCGGGGTCGGCGACCCCGGCTACAGACGAACCGCATTTATCCGTGTTGATCCGCGTTCATCCGTGGTTGCCCCCTCGCGGAGCTATTCGGAAATCATACTGAAAGACGCTTCGGTTGCGGCAGAGCCGCGCTGGAAAATCCGCGGTGAAAGGCGATGAGGGGTTGAGGGACTCAACCGACGCGCCTTAATTGAATTCGCTATCCCGATGAAAACCCCTGCCCGCCTGCTCTGGGTCGCCGCTGCCGTCGCGCCCGCCCTGATCGCCACCGTCTTCGCCGCCGAAGCCACCCGGCCCGCGCCCGCCGCGCCGACTCCCTCCGAGGTGGTAGAGCTCAGCCCGTTCACCGTCGCGACCGACAAGGACACCGGCTACTTCGCCGAAAACACCCTCGCCGGTAGCCGCCTCAACACCTCGCTGCGCGACACGGCCAGCTCCGTCTCGGTCTTCACCCGCGAGTTTCTCGACGACGTCGCCATCACCAGCCTCAGCGAGCTCGTGCAGTACTCGGTGAACTCCGAGATGAACACCAACGAGAACCAGGCCGGCTCGGGCCAGAACCCGATCGTCAACGCCCAGGCCCTCACGCCGCAGGTGCTCGTGCGCGGCCTCGCCGCGAGCCTCGGCATGGACTATTTCAACAGCATCACGCCGACGGACCCTTACCGCGTCGGGCGCTACGAGGACACCCGCGGCCCCAACAGCATCCTCTTCGGCATCGGCGCGCCCGGCGGCATGCTGAACCAGTCATCGAAAGTAGCCGCCACGTCCAACGACACCGCCTCGATCCGCCACAGCGTAGGCTCGTGGGACCGCCACCGCACGGAGCTCGACGCCAACAAGGTCATCCAGCGCGGACGCCTCGCCGCTTCCCTCGCCGCCGTGCACCAGGAGAACGGCGGATGGCGGCAATTCGACTTCCAGGACAAACGCCGCGTCTTCGGCTCGGTCACCTTCCGGCCCACCCGCACCCTCACCTTCACGGCGATGGGCGAGAGCGGCCGCGACATCAACGCGGTGATGCGCAACACGGTGGAGTCCGACCAAGTGCTGGCCTGGTACGACAACCTGCGCGCGAAGGGCGCCGACGCCGTCACCTTCACGCCCGGCGCCCTTGCGCCGACCGCCGCGCAGATCGCGCTGGGCGTCGTGAGCCGCGACGGCACGCGCACCGGCACCACCCGCCGGGTGACGTTCATCGAGAACGACGGCGTCATCTTTGATTTCTCCGGCGCCTTCATCACCGGCAGCTACAACAACAACGCCGTGCGCGCGCCCGACGGCACGCCGGGTGTCACGTCCTCCACCCTCAAGTTCCACGATCCCGCGTTCTGGCCCTACGACATGAACGGCGCCGGGCCCGGCATGTACCGCGACCAGACCCTGCGGAATTTCACGCTTTCCGCCGACTGGCAGCCTCGCCCGGACCTCGCGTTCAATTTCGCGCACAACTTCCAGAAGACCGAGGCGCGCGTGCACCTCATGACCGGCGAGGACCCCACGCTGCGCGGCGACGCCAACCGCACGCTCGGCGTCGGCGGCCCCGCCAACCCGTACGCCGGCCGGCTCTATCTCGACGGCACGTGGCGGCGCGACGTCCACGCGGGCGACGTGCGCGAGACGCGCCTCGCCGTTTCGTACCGGCTCGAGCCGAAGTGGAAACCGCTCGGCCGGCACCGGCTCGCCGCGATGGTTTCCCGCAGCGCGCAATTCGACGTCCGCGCCAACTCGTGGCTCGCGCTCGCCGGCCGCCCCTTCAGCTCGGTGCCGAACAATATCAACAACCGCGTGACGGTGCGAAACTACCTCACCGAGGGCAGCTACACGACCTATCGCGTCGGCGACTGGCGCAAGCTGCCTGACCGCATCCGTTTCCTCGGCGTCGACTACGGATTGGTGTTCGCCAACGAGGTTTGGGGCGCGAACAACAGCGGCGGAGAGCAGGAGTCTGATTCGGCGCTCGGCGTGGTGCAGAGCCACTTTTTCAACGACCGCCTGGTCACGACCGCCGGCTACCGGCGCGACCGGGTCGACATTTACGAGCTCGGCTTCCTCGACGACCCCAACATCGGCAACTACGTCGACCGCGACCGCAGCAAGGGCACCAAGACCGCCGCCACCGGTTACACCAGCGCGCTCGGCGCGGTCTGGCATTTCACCCAGCAGCTCTCGCTCATCGCCAACCGCTCCTCGAACCAAGGCGTGCCCTCGTTCACCCGGAAAACCTTCCCCGACGGCAACCTGGCGCCGGCGTCGAAGGGCACGGGTGAGGATTACGGCCTCGGGCTCGACCTGCTCGGCGGCCGCCTCAACGCGAAGGTCGTCTATTTCACCTCCTATGAGCAGGGCCGCATCACGACGACCGGCTTCGGCGGCGCCGCCGC
>JBEGJD010000279.1:0-3606 GCA_041184765.1 Verrucomicrobiota bacterium
GAAGGACCTTTACGCGCGGACGTCACACACGCCGGGCGAGGTCGTGCTTGAGGCGAAGGAGTTGAGCAACGGAACGCGCCTGCGCCGCGCCTCGCTGCGCCTGCGCGCGGGGTTGCGCGGCCGGGTGGCGCTCCCACTATCCGCACGGCGCCGGCCTCGAGCCGGTCGAGACCGAAGATCGCTCGCACCAGCTCGGTGCGGCCCGCGCCGATGAGGCCGGCGAGGC
This sequence comes from Verrucomicrobiota bacterium, assembly GCA_041184765.1. Taxonomy (GTDB): domain Bacteria; phylum Verrucomicrobiota; class Verrucomicrobiia; order Opitutales; family Opitutaceae; genus ER46. The sequence goes on from JBEGJD010000279.1 coordinate 227, forward strand.
CGAGAATCTCCCCCGCGCGCAGGCGCAGCGAGGCGCGGCGCAGGCGCGTTCCGTTGCTCAACTCCTTCGCCTCAAGCACGACCTCGCCCGGCGTGTGTGACGTCCGCGCGTAAAGGTCCTTCACCTCGCGGCCCGTCATCAAGTTCACGATGCGATCGAGGGGCGTGTCCGTCATCACGCCGCAGCCGGCGGTCTCGCCGTCCTTAAGTACGGTGAAGCGGTCGGCGATGCGGCGGCATTCCTCCAGAAAGTGACTGATGTAAATGATCGCCACCCCCTGTGCCCGCAGGCGGCCCAAGACGTCGAACAGCCGAGCGGCGTCGGCCTGCGTGAGGCTGCTGGTGGGCTCGTCGAGGATGAGCACGCGCGGCCGGACGAGCAGGGCGCGCGCGATTTCGATTACCTGCTGTTCGGCGATGCCGAAGGCGCCCGCGGGGCGTTCGAGGTCGAGACCGTCGTGGCCGAGTTGGGCGAGGGCGTTGCGGGCCCGTTCGCGTCCGGAGCGGCGGTCGAGCCAGCCGGCGCGCGCCGACTCGGCGCCGAGCACGATGTTTTCCCAGGCCGGAAGGTGCAGCGCGAGGTTGAGCTCCTGGTAGATCATCGCGACGCCGGTGAGGCGGGCGTCGTGCGGGTTGGCGGGGCGGTACGGGCGGCCGTCGAGCTCCAGCGTGCCCTCGTCGGGAGCGTGGGCGCCCGAGAGGATTTTCATCAACGTGCTCTTGCCGGCCCCGTTTTCCCCGATGAGCGCGTGCACCTCGCCCGCCGCGACCTCCAGGGAAACCCCGCGCAGCGCCTGCGTCGCGCCGAAGGATTTGCGGATCCCGGCGAGCCGGAGCACAGGGGGCCTGATGCTCGTCGGATTAATCATTGGGGGTTGGGGGGCAAAGCGCACGTTGCCCGGAGGCCGGGCAAGACAGATCTTGGTTCAGACGCCCGGGTCAAGGACCGAGGGCGGATCGACGCCAGACGCGTGAGTGCTATTTCCACTTCCCACGCGTGATTCCTTTTTCACTTACGCTGGGGGATGGGTGAGGGATCCACTTGCTGAACTTGGCGCCCAAGAAGCCGGGTAAACGAGCGCTCTTCGCCGTCGACATTCAACCTTGAGTGATAGGGTTAAAACCCTAGCCTCCCTTACCGTTTTTTCGTTATTCGAACCTTCGCCAATCTTCGCCTCATGTTTTTCGCTCAGCGTTTTCAGGTTACGCCTTACACTTCCGTAAGCTGATGGCGCATTTATTCGAAACAACGGCGGCGCCTTATCGCGAGCGGCACAAGATGTTCTTCATCTTGGCGCTTCTGCTGTTTTCAAACTGCCTATTTTCCCAGGATTCAACCCGGGCCCAGTTTTTCACGCGACCCGAGTCTCCGCCTCAAGATGACCCGCCGCTAGGTGCCTTGAAAAATGGGACGGCATCTCCATCCGCCAACCTTCACGATAATGTCTCGGCTCAGCCCGGTGGCGACAAGACCGTTTCCGCGGGTCCTTTTGCCTTCAAAGTGGGTTTGATGGCCGGCCTGGAGTATAACGACAACGTCCGGGTGGAGCCAGTGCCTCGCGCCGGCTTGCTAGCCAGTGCGGGAGTGAATTTGGAAGGAGCGTTTCGCATCTCCAGCCGCCAGGAGTTGATGTTGCTCGCGGTCCTCAATCAGCGGATGCCCCTCTCCGGCCCTGGTAAATCCGAGCGTCTGTTCTCGGTGGCGCCCAACTCGGTGCTGCGCTTTCAAGTGTGGGTCCGCAGTCTGAGGCTGACGCCGTTCGTGAAGTACAGCCGCCAGTTGGATCCGGTGCTTTCTCCGGTCGTCAACGGCACCCGGATTCTCGACCAAGCCGCGTTCACCAAGGGCCTCCAGGCCGATCTCCCTCTCTCCTTCGGCGGGTTGCAGCTTATCGCCATCCATGATCGTCGTTCCCAGAAGGGTGACGTCGCGCTGTCGCAGACTTCCTGGACCCGCTCGGCGGGTATCCGTGGAATTTACAATGCCTCCGCCGCGCACACGCTCATGCTGGATGCCGTTTTGGCCCGCACCCGCTACATCGGCGGACCGTCGTCGAGGGTGAAAAGCCAATCGGTTTCCATCTCCGACGAGTGGAAGATCGCCGAGCAGAAGACGCTCACCGCGGTCTACGGGTACGGGGAGCAGCGGTTCGAGGTGCCTCGAACCGACGGAGACACGCTGCGGAGCGGCAGCCCGTTCGCGAACCTCAACTTCCGGCACGCGCTGCGGGAGAACCTGAAACTGAATTGGCGATTCGCGCGTTCGATCCAGGAGGGTGTCGCTTCAAACTTCTTCCGCCTCGCCGAGGCCTCGCTCACCCCGGAGTACAAGTTCGCCGAACGGCTCAACGCGAGCTTCACGGCCACCCACCAATGGATCCGGGAGTCCGGACCGCTCGGCGAGCGCGCGACACGGCTCGCCCTCAATCTTTCCGTTTCGTACGCGCTTGCCGCCAAGTCGGATGTGCGCCTGATGATTGATCACACGCTCAAGGATTCCGATATCAAGCTTCGTGAGTATACGCAGAACCGGATCACCCTCCTGTTCAACCATCAGTTCTGATGGATGGGCCCGCACCGCGTTGATTGCTCGACGTCTCGCTTTTACCTTCGCGGTCCTGGTGGGCGGCTTGGACCCCGTCCCCACCTTGGCCGCCGAGGTGAATACGGCCTCCGCTCCCGCCGAAATCCGTTTGCGTCCCGGAGACCGGCTGCGCTTCGCGGTACTCGAGGACTCCGACGCCGCGGCTGAGGTGGTGGTCAACGCTTCAGGCAAAATTGATTTGCCGCTGCTCGGGCTCTGGGCCGTCTCCGGCAAGAGCGTCGACGAGGTCACGCGCGAGACCAAGTCCGCGCTGGAGTCCGAGTACTTCGTGCGCGCCACCGTGCGGCTGCTGCTGGTCGACCGTCCGGAGAAATCCAGCAGCCGGGGCCGCGTTTATCTCGCGGGCCAGATGCGGAAGATCGGCGTGGTGGAGATCGACCTTTCCGAGCGCAATACAGTCGGTCGGGTTATTCTCTCCAGTGGTGGTTTGAGCGATTTTGCCGACGCCAAGCGCATTCGTATTGTGCGGAAATCGGCGGGCGGGGGCGATCTTGAGACTCTGACCGTCGACCTCGAGGAGGTCCTGAAGAAGGGGCGGATCGATCGCGATGTGCCGCTCTTGGACGGGGACTTCGTGATCGCCGACTCCAAGCTGGTGAACTGGTGACCGCTGCCATGCGTTTCCGCTGGAATCTAAGCTCCTTCCTCCCCGCCAAGGCCCGTTCCTACCTCTGGGTCCTGCCGGTGTGTGCCGTGGCGGGCGGAGCGATCGCTCTCTACCGGACTTCCGACCTGCCCTCCTCCTATCAATCCTCCGGACGACTCGTGATCAGCGG
>JBEGJD010000280.1:0-8202 GCA_041184765.1 Verrucomicrobiota bacterium
CCGCCTGCCAGTGGGCCATCAGGACGCGGAGACTCAGCGAAGGAAGGATATCCTCCCCGATGCGCACGACCAGGGGAACGACACGCCGGGTGCCGTCGCGGTCCGGCGGCGTATCCACAAACCCGATTTCCGCACGCCGCGAGAATTCCCCCGCCGGCAGGAGCGCGGCCTCCGCGCCCAGGACGCGGGAACGGTCGCCCTCCACCCGCATCAAACGCGCCAGCCGCGCGCCCGCCGCCTCCGGGGAGCCCGGGGAAAGACCTTCGCCGGCATCAGCCCCCATGGCGCCGAGCACCACGATTCCGCCGGCGCCACCCAGACCGCGCGCCAGATGGGCATCATCCGCGGTCTCCGCCGACGGTTCGGTGAAAAGGATGTCCCACGCGCTGACGCTGGGGCGCCGGAGCCCCGAGAGCAGCAAGAAGTCTCCATGCAGCCGCCGCGGCCACGGCCAGCGGCCGAAATCACGCAGGCTGGCCTCGTCGATGCCGATGAGCGCGATGGAGTCCGAGGCGTTGCGGGGCTGCAGCTCGGCGCGGAGCCGGACGAGCCCGTCCCACGCCACGTTCTCAAACGCCTGGAAGACCGGCAGCCGGGAAAGGCCGAACGCGGCGACCCCGCTGAGCACGGCCGGGAGCAGGACGGCGCGCCAGAGATCCGGGGCGGGAAGCTTGGCCACGGAGCGGCACGATGTCGCCGGGGGCGGGGCCACCAAGCCTATTCTGCCGGTTCAGGGCTTTGCGGGAGGCCGGAGTTGCAGGATCACGTTGGCCGCCGTGATGAGGCCCCCGCCCGCGAGGAGCGTCCACGTCGCGGTCTCGTTCGCGTAGGAAATCCCGGCCCAGGCGGAAAGCAGCGCGGGGAGGAACAGCGCCAGCGCCGAGGCGAAGATCGGCTCGACGCAATAGATCAGGCCGGCCTCCGTCGCGGTGATGCGCGGCTGCCACGCGACCATGATGGAAAAAGCGCCGATCGTGCAGACCAGCGCGAGCGCGACGGTGAAGGCCACCCACGCGCCGTTCCGCCACGGCGCGGCGAGTGTCGCGGCGTCGGGCGCAAGGGCCAGCGCAAGCACGGAGAACACCACGGCCTGCGTCGCGAACATCACGAACGTGACCCGGTCGGGCCGGTTGCCCGCGTACTCCGGACGCTCGAGGGTGAGAATCTGCCCCATGAAGAACACCGAGCACAAAAGGGTTTCCCATTCCCCCCGGCCGAGATGCATCTCCCGCCAGTCAAACCGGCCGAGCACCGCCACGCCCGCCAGCACCAGCGCGCAACACAACCAGACGCGGCCGCCGGGGTTCGTTCGCGCCCGCACCGCCAGCCAGACCGGGATCATGATGGCGTAGAACTGAGTGAGGAACGCCGAGGTGCTGGCCGAGGTGAACTGCAGCGCGTCGTTCTGCAGCAGCATCCCCGCGGCGGTGAAAAACCCCAAGCGGATGCCCTGGTGAAGCTCCCCCGCCGTCGCCCGCCACACTTCCAGGGGCCGGAGCGCGAGCAGCAGCCCCACGGCCAGCAGGAACCGGGGCGCGACGGTGTAGATCGCCGAAAACCACGTGCCGGCCGCCGGCACCAGTTCCCCGTGCAGGAGCGTGATCGCCTTGATCAGCGGGAAGCTCAGGCCCCACAGCAGATTCGCCAGCAGGAGCATCAGCACGGCGCGGAGGCGAAGGTCGGCGGTCCGTGGATTCATCCGGGATTAGGGGCGCGTGAGCGTGCGCCGCCGGCCGCGTGCGGCGACACAATTCACCCGACCGGGGCGGAGGCGCCGCGGCGCACGGCCCGCAAGCGCAGCAGCATCTCTTCCATCCCGCGGAGGCTGACCGGCTTCGTCATGTACTCGTCGATTCCGGCGGCGGCCGCCGCCGCCCTCTGCTCCACCCGCACATCAGCCGAAAGCGCCACCACCCAGGCGTCCCGCGCGCCGGCGCCGGCCCCGCCCGAGCGGATGGCCTGCAGCACCTCGAGCCCGTCGAGTTCCGGCATGTGCATGTCGAGCAGCACGAGATCGTGCACGCGTGGCGCCGCGGCCAGCGCCGCGATCGCCGCCCGGCCGTCCGCGACCACCGTCGCGACGCAGCCGAAGCTCTCCAGCATGAGCCGGATCAGACGCTGGTTCACCAAGTTGTCCTCCGCGACGAGCACGCGGAATCCGAAATGCGGCCGCACCGCCGCCGCCGGCTTTTCGGGTGATGCTCCGGCCACCAGCGGAAATAACACGCCGGAGCGCGCAGGTTTGACCACGAGCGCGCGGAAACGCGCGCGCAACGCCGTCTGGGTATCCGCCGAAAGCGAAACCGGAACCAGCGCGACCGTCGACCGGTCCACGGGCGACGGCTCCCGGCCCGGGACCAGTTCTCGAATCCCGGCTTCGTCCAGATTGCGCAGGATGACGGTTAGTCCTGAGGCCGGCAGGGCCTCGACCGCCTCCGCCTCGACCACCTCGGCCTTCCATGCGCGGGCGAGCGCCACGAGGGACTCCCGGAACCGCCCGGCCGGCGCCACCACGCCCACCCGCGCGCCGCCGGCATCGGGAAAACGCGCGGGCCGATCGACGCGGGCCCGGATCGAAAACCGGAAGGTGGAACCACCTCCGCGGCGGCTCTCCACGCGGATGTGCCCGCCCAGCATCTCCACGAGATTGCGGCTGATCGCGAGACCCAGACCGGCACCATCATGCCGACGCAGGCTCGTCGCCTCCAACTGGGTGAACGGTCGGAAGAGACGCCCTTGGTCCTCCTCAGCGATGCCTGGTCCGGTGTCACGAACCGCAAAATCGATCCGGATTCCGCGTTCATCCCCGTCCGCGTCGGGAACCGACGCCGAAACCTCGACTTCGCCCCGTTCGGTGAACTTCACCGCGTTGCCCACCAGATTGACCAGCACCTGCCGCAGCCGTCCGTGGTCCGTGACAAGGGACGCCGGCACGTCGGGTGAAATGCGATGGAAGATCTCAAGACCCTTCTGCGCCGCCACCGCGGCGTGGAGCTCGATCGCCTCCTCAACGCATTCGCGGGGATCGCACGGAGCCAGGTCGATCCGCGTCTTGCCGGATTCAATCCGGGCGAAATCGAGAATATCGCTCGTCAGACGCACCAAGGCCTCGGCGCTGGCCCGGATCGCCAGCAATTGATCCCGCTGCGCGCCGGAGAGCGGCGACGACTCCAGCAGAAGGCCGGTGAAACCAACGATGGCGTTCAACGGGGTGCGCACCTCGTGGCTCATCGTCGCGAGGAAATTTCCCTTGGCTTGGTCGCCCGCCCTCGCCTGCTCCGTCGCCTCGCGCAGCTCGTTCTCGCGACGAAGGATTTCGGTCATGTCGTCGAAGACGGCGACGAAGGAACCCACCCGCTGATCGCTTCGCCTCACGGGGGAGAAGCCGCCGCGGACTGGAAATGAAGTCCCGTCGGCCCGGAAACAGTTCAGCTCGCCCTGCCACGCGATACCGGCAGCGAGGTTGCCCTCCATCTCGGCCTCAGCCGCCCCGGCGCCCGCCGGGCGGAGGAATTCGCGCACATTCCGGCCGATGAGTGTGCGGCGGGAAAGCCCGAGCCGGCGTGAACCAACCACATTGCAGAAATCGATCCGTCCGCCCGGATCAAGGATCAGGATGGCGGAATGGGCCTGCTCCACCGCCTCGGAAAGGTTGCGGATGACACTGGACTGGATCCGCTGGCGACCGCCCAAGAGCAGCATGGCCAGCGGGATGCCGACCAGCCCGCAGGCGCCGAGCCCCGCGAGGATTCCGCCCAAGAGCACGCTTTGCCGCCACTCGGCGGCATCCGCCTCGATGCGCACCACGTGGCGCGTGGGTTTCCGCGTGTTATCACCGAAATCGGGAAGAAAGGCGTAAGCAACCCCGCGCACCCCTTCTCCGACGTTGAAAGGCCCCGCCAGCACGGCCTCACCGTCGCGGCGGAGTTCCTCGAGCGCGCTCGATCCGAAACGGGGCACGAAGGTGTCACCCGGCCGCGCTTCCTCACCATGGCCCGGTTCCCGGAAATCGAGAACGTAAACCGCCGGACCCGACCCGACCGGAACCCGCAGCAGGCTGATCGAACGCACGGTCGGGTTGAGCAACGCCAGGCGACGCGCCCGTTCCCTCAGCTGGCGGTAAGCGGCGGTCGCAACGTCCGCTGACGACGCAGACTGTGCGAACGGATCAAGGTCGGCTGTCAGCACCAGACCGGCGACGGGCGCCCGCCGAATCATGTCGCGGCGAATTCGGCCGTCTATGTGGTCGCTCACCAGCCACCCGACGGCGGCTCCGGCGCCGAGCGTCACCGCCACCGCGGCCGCGATATTCAGGCGCTGCAGGATACGGACGCGGAGGGATTCTTGCACGATGACGACACCGCAACCGTAACGAGGCACTCGCGGGGCTGACAACCCGAATGCTCACCGCGGTGCGCGCGGCCAAAAAAAACCGCCGCGGGCGGACCCGCGGCGGCAGAAAGGAAGCGGGAGTCCTTAGCTGACGTTCTTCGAGACGAGCTTGGTCATCTCGAACATGGAGACCTTGGACTTGCCGCCGAAGACAACCTTCAGGTTGTCGTCAGCGTTGATCTGGGTCTTCACCTTCTTGTCCTGCAGGCCGTTCTTCTTGATGTAGGCCCACAGCTTCTTGGTTAGCTCCGTGCGGGGGAGCGGGGAGGCGCCGACGACCTTCGCGAGGTGAGCGTTGGGCGTGACGGGTTTCATGAACGCGGCGTTCGGTTTACGGGCAGCTTTTTTAGCCATGATTTTGTTTGGGTTTTTCGAGGCGATTTCCTCTGACGAGCGGTTTCTAGAGGGAAGCGGCGGCGTTTGCCTAGGAAAATCTTCGTTTTTTCAGAGGGAAACGGCGCGGAAAACTCAAAGTCCGACCAGCGAACCGTTGCGCCGGATCCACCGTTCCGCCTCCCGCCAGCCGGGGCAGACCTCCTCGACGCGCGCCCAGAAGCGGGCCGAATGGTTCATTTCCCGCAGGTGCATCAGCTCGTGCTGGATGACGTAGTCGCGCACGTGGTCCGGCGTCTGCACCAGGCGCCAGTTGAGCGATATCGTGCCGTTGGCGGAACAGGATCCCCACCGGGAGCGCTGGTTCCGCACCGTGACGGCGCGCACGTCGACGCCCGCGAGCGCGGCGAGCTCCCACGCGCGTGCCGGCAGCTCCACCCGGGCGCGCCGCGCGAAATGCGCCTCGAGCGTCGGCCTCAGGTCGCCGTCGAGACGCGACACGCGGAAAACGTCGGCCGCCAGGCAGACCTGCGGACGGTCGCCCTGCGCCGCGATCCGGACTTCCGTCATCTCGCCACGCCAGAGAACGTGCGTGCCCGGCACCCAGATCTCCGCGCTCCGCGGCCGGCGGCGCTGCCTTTCCCGCGCGCGTTCCAACCAGCCGCGGTGCTGCTCCACGAACCGCAGGGCCTCGCGCTCCGAGCCTCCGGCGGGAATCGTCGCGACCGCGCTGCCGTCCCGCCGCAGCGTGAGCCGGTAATTGCGCGCCCGCGGGCTCCTTTCGAACACCACGTCCTCACGGCCGGCTGTCGGCGGCGCGACCGGACGCGGACGGGGCGGAGGCGCGGGAGCGGCGCCGGGGGGCGGCGTGAACAAGCCGGGGAATTCCTGCTGCGCGGTGGTCAAACCGGCCGTGAGTGAAAGAAACGGCGCGCGGGGGGCGAGCGCGTTGTAGGCTTGCGCAAGGATCACCTCAAACCCGGCCGCCGCCGGCCGCGCGTGACCGACGCAGCCGCCGCGCGTGCCACACCGTGGGCATCTCACCCGAATGCTCCGGTATCAGAACCGCGATCGCGATCTCCTCCACACCGGCCAGCACCAGCCACACCATCGCGGCGTGAAAGGGCGCCGAGGCCCCGCCCGACAAGAGGGGAACGAGGGTCAGCGGGCACGCCACCGCTCCCACCTTGGAAGCCCACGTATGGTAACAAGGCGCGCGGCCGAGCCGCACGAACCCGTAGACGATCACCGCGAGAAACGCCGCGAGGCCCGTGATCACCCACGGCAATTCCCGCCGCATCACGTCGGGCCACAGCAGCGCGATGCCCCACACGCCGGTCACGAGCGTCACGTAGTCCGCCGCGCTGTCCAGTTTCCGGCCGAAATCGGAAAAGGCCCGGAGCCGCCGTGCCAGGAAACCGTCGAATGCGTCCGTCGCCAGCGCCGCGGCGATCAGCGCCGCGAACCACACCCGAGACCCCGCCACCGCGGCCGTGAGCACGGCCGGCATCAGCGCGATGCGGGTCGCGGTGAGCAGGTTGGGCCAGAAACGGGGATCGATGCGCATGACGCCAAGATGCACGCGGGCCTTCAGAGCCGCTCCGGCGCCCAATGGGGCGGACTACCCTGTTCCAGTGCCAGCCAGGCGAAGGCCGCGGGCGCGCCACGGTTCGGCCGCGTGATGCAACCCGGATTCAGCCAGCGCACCCCGAGCGGATCGATCTCGTCGCGCGGCACGTGGGTGTGCCCGTGCAGCACCAGCTCCGCGCCGGGCGGCGAACGCCGCGGCGGGATGTGGACCAGATGCGCCCGGTGCCCCTCAAGTTTCACGTCGAGGGTGAGCGGCCAGGGATGCGCGTCACAATTGCCGCGCACCACGCGCAGCGGCACGCCGAGGAGCTCGAGTTCAACCAAGGTTTCCGGCGCGCACACGTCGCCGAGGTGCCAGATCTCGTCGGCGCCGCGCAGCCGCTCCGCTAGATCCGCGGGCAGGCGATCATGGGTGTCGGCGATCACGGCGATTTGCATCGCCCCACCATGACGCAGGTCGGCTTTTTTTACAGGGCGATCCGCGGATTTGCCCCGCCGCGGCACCACGCGCTTGCCCCGCACACGCCCGCAGGCCTTGCTTACCGGCGGCCACCGCCTCCGGCGACGCGCCGCCCCGAAACCCGATCGTTTCCCCATGACCCCGCCCCGCCTGCTGCTTCCCTTCGCTCTGCTCGCCGCAGCTCTCTCGATCTCCGCCGCCACCGCCCCGCGCGCCCTCTTCGACGGACGCACCCTGGAGGGATGGGAAGGCGACGCGCGGAGCTGGCGCGTGGAGGACGGGGCGATCACGGGATCAATCGCCACCGGACAAAAGCTCGCGAAAAACGAGTTCCTCTACTGGCGCGGCGAGGTCGCCGATTTCGAACTCAGCGCGGAATTCCGCATCGAGGGCGACGCCAGCGCCAACTCCGGCATCCAGTTCCGCTCGCGCCGTCTGCCCGACGGCCACGCCGCCGGCTACCAGGCCGACCTCGACCAAGGCAAAACCTGGCTCGGTCGCCTCTACGATGAGCACGGCCGCGCGCTGCTCGTCGAGCGTGGCGACCGGGTTTCGATCGCGCCCGACGGCCGCCGCTGGAACGAGAAATTCGGCGAGCCGACCGACTACGCCGCGCTCTTCCGGCCCGCGCCCGCGTGGAACACCTACCGCATCTCCGCGCGCGGCCCGCACATCGAACTATGGATCAACGGCACGCGCGTCGCGGTGCTCGACGATCACCAGAACGGTGCCGCCGCCCACCGCGGCCTGCTCGCGCTCCAACTGCACAGCGGGCCCGGCCCGGTGAAGGTGCAGTTCCGCAACCTGATGCTCACGGAGCTCGGCGCCACCGAGCTGCCACCCGCGCGCGCTGCCGTTCAGACCACCGCGGCGAAGCCCGCGATCGACCCCAAGATCGGCACCGTGCGCAAGAATGGCGACCCGCCCCTGCGCCGCGTCGCCGGCGTCGACGACCTGACGCGTCTCCACGCCAGCCCGGTGCTCTGGCATCTGGGAGACAACCCGGCTAAACCCACCGCTGTCGCCAACCCCTCCGCCCAAAAACTCGTCGCCGGCCTCAAGCTCGTCCACGGCTTCCAAGCCGAGCTCATCGCCGCCGAACCCGACCTGCGCCAGCCGGTCGCCTTCGCCTTCGACGATCGCGGCCGCATCTGGGTCGCCGAGGCCTTCGGCTATCCCAACCGCCAGCCCGAGGGCAAAGGCCGTGACCGCATCCTTATCCTCGAGGACCGCGACGGCGATGGCGCATTCGAGACCCGCAAGGTCTTCGCCGAGAACCTCAACCTCGTGAGCGGCCTCGAAGTGGGTTTCGGCGGAGTGTGGGTCGGCGCCGCGCCGCACCTGCTGTTCATCCCCGACCGCGACGGCGACGACCGCGCCGACGGACCTGCCGAAGTGCTGCTCGACGGCTGGGGATTCCAGGACAC
>JBEGJD010000281.1:0-4857 GCA_041184765.1 Verrucomicrobiota bacterium
GGCTTTTCGCGGAGCGCGAGCTTGGCGGCGTCGCGACCCTGGCCGACGAGGTTGCCCTCGAACGCGATCCAGGCGCCCTTCTTCTCGAGGATCCGGTGCTCGAGACCGAGGTCCAGGAGTGAACCCGTCTTCGAGATGCCCTCGTCGTACATGATGTCGAATTCGCACTCGGTGAACGGCGGCGAAACTTTGTTCTTCACCACTTTGATCTTGGTGCGGTTGCCCACGACCTTTCCCTCGGGCGTCTTGATCTGGTCCTTGCGGCGAATGTCGATGCGGACGGAGGCGAAGAACTTGAGCGCGCGGCCGCCAGAGGTCGTCTCGGGATTGCCGAACATCACGCCGATCTTCTCACGGATCTGATTCGTGAAAATGCAGATGCAGTTGGTCTTGCTGACCACGGCGGTGAGGCGGCGCATCGCCTGGCTCATGAGGCGGGCCTGCGCGCCGACGGTGGCGTCACCCATCTGGCCGTCGAGCTCGGCCTTGGTCGTGAGGGCGGCGACGGAGTCGAGCACGATGACATCGATGGAGTTGGAGCGGATGAGCGTCTCCATGATGTTGAGGGCGTCCTCACCGGAGTCGGGCTGGGAGACGAGGAGATCGTCGAGGTTCACGCCGACGACGCGGGCGTACTTGGGGTCGAGGGCGTGCTCGACGTCGATGAAGGCGGCGAGGCCGCCGCGCTTCTGCGCCTCGGCGATGACACTGAGACAGAACGTGGTTTTGCCGGACGACTCGGGTCCGTAGATCTCGATGATGCGTCCCTTGGGGAGGCCGCCGACGCCGAGGGCGAGGTCGACGGCGAGAGAGCCGGTGGAGAGCGTCTCGACCTTCATCCTCTGGGCGTCGCCCAGGCGCATGATGGAACCCTCGCCGAACTGCTTGGTGATGGAGGAGACAGCCAGCTCGATGTTCTTCTCGCGCGCGGTATCGGCGGCGGTGGCAGAGGCGATGGCGGCGGACTTGGCGGGGGCGGGAGCGGCTTTGGACATGACGGGGACGATGCGGTTTAGGTTGGTTTGTTGAAAATCGTGCGAGCGGAGAACTGAGGCGCGGCCCCCGGGAGGGGCAAGAGCTGCCTGCCCCATGATTCGGGGCGAAGCGGGCCTTGGACGCCCGAAAAGCGGATAGTGTTCAGGTGAACACGTCAAGCCTCCGATGGAGTTTTTGGCAGGTGGGTCCGGGTCAGGAAGCACCCGGTTTGAAGGCTACAGCGAAGTAGACCGCCCCCAGGATGAGCAGGAAGCTGACGCCGTAGTTCCAGGTGAGGCGCTCACCGAGCACGAGCCAGGCGAAAACCACGAAGACCCCGAGAGTGATGATCTCCTGCATGATCTTAAGCTGGTACCCGGTAAGCCCCTGCGCGTAGCCGATGCGGTTCGCAGGGACCATTAAGCAGTACTCGAAGAACGCGATGCCCCATGACAGGAGGATCACGAACCAGAGCGACCGGCCCTCGAAGACCTTGAGCTTGAGCTGACCGTACCACGCGAAGGTCATGAAGATATTGGAGGCGAGCAGGAGCAGGAAGGTTCTCATCGGATGAAGGGGAGAGAAGGCCTCCAGATGCTACGAACCCGGAAAGAGGGACAGGCTATTGTTCAATAGTAGGGAAAGGGAGAGGGAGGGGGAAAGGGACAACCACCCGGAGACGGGGCTACCACGAAAGGCTCGAAACACCCGAAGCCCGCCGGCAGCAAAGCCCTCGTTCAAAAACTCTCCACACAACCCCATCCTCCGCGCCGTCCACCTCACAACCGAGGAGAAGACGCCAAACTGGTTGTCGTGATGCCGGGCGGTCCAAGCCGGGAAACAGGAGCAAACGGAGGTACCGGAGCCACGATTGAATCTGAAAATCAGTCACACATGGCTCCGGCGTAAGGCGGTTCAGAGGCGGCCCCACGCAAGTCACGGAGGCCGTGGTGCGCCTGGGAGGTTAGACTCTGTTCCGTGGCTTCCGTGAGTTCCGTGGGCCACCCAATGCGATTTCGTGCGTTTGGTGTGTTTCGTGGTTCTTCTTCCCGAGGATAGAAATCCACTTGGAGAGAATTCCACTGCGCGCCTCTGGTCCCGTGCGCAACTGATCCAGACTTCATCCTGAAAATTAGTTTCCACGGCGCCGGGCTTGCGGCGGTGAAACACACGCCTTCCCCTCGGACCATGCACGCCGAGGAAGAGGCCCGCCGGGCCATCGACGCCGCCCATGCCGCCGACCCCAACCGCACGCCGGACGGGCGGCCCGCCGAGTTGGTCTACGCGGATCGGATGGAAGCGTGGGTCGTGCGATTGAACCCCGCGGCCCCGGTGCTGCTCCGTCTCGCCGCGCGTTGCCAGCACCTCGAACGCTGGCAGGTGCCGCGCGCCACCTTCCCCGAGGGCCGGCCCGGCTATCTGGCGTGGCGGCGCTCCCTCTACACCCGGCAGGCGGAGCGCGCCCGCGAGTTGCTTATCTCCGCGGGCATCGACCCCTCCTCCGCCGCCGAGGTCGCCACTTGGGTCGCCAAGGAGAGCCTCCGCAGCAATCCGGGTACGCAGGCGCTGGAGGACGCAGCGTGCCTCGTGTTTCTCGAAAACGAGATCGGCGCCTTCGCGGCGGCCCACGCCGATTACCCGCGGGAAAAGTTCATCGAGATCCTGCGTAAAACCTGGCGGAAAATGAGCCCCGTCGCCCACACCGCCGCTCTTGGGCTGGAGCTGCCGCCCGCCATCGCGGAACTGGTCCGCGCCGCGACAGCGGAGCAAACCAGTTCACGACCGGGCAACTAACCGCAGCGGATCCCCGCCACCCTGCCCCGGTTCACCGCGCGGGCGGAGCCAGCCGCAGGTCGATCCGCAACGCGGCCAGCGCGAGGTTCAGGTCGCGGATGAAGGCGAGGATACTTCCGATCAACGCCACCACGGCCGCGCCGAACACCAGGACCACCGCGCCGCCGACGCGCAGCTCCAGCAACACGCCGAGGAACAATAGCAGGATCAATACCCCCGCGAGTAGCGCCGCCACCGCTGCGAGCGTGATGGATAGCCGCAGAATCGAGGCCCGCTGCGTCAGGATCTCCGCCTGCGCCCGCAGCAGGCCGGCATGAGCCACCTCCGGACCCGCCGCCAGTTCGCGTACCAGTCCCCGCGTGCGATCAACCACCCGGCCGAAGCGGTTGGTGAAGGTCAGCAGCAGCATCCCCACGCCCGAGATCAAAATCACCGGCCCGATGGCCAACTGGAGGATGGGCACGAGTTCGGTCAGCGAATGGTTTTGCACGCTGGCAACCTACGCGGCCCACGCCCCCTTCCCAGCCAAAGGCACCCTTTTTCCGTGGCCTTCCACCGTGCCGTAAAGCCACGCTCCGCGGCCGTGACGCCCGCCGCCTACATCGACCGCCATCCCGAAGCCCTCCTGCGCCGTCTACGCCAGCTGGTCGGCATCCCGACGGTCAATCCGCCGGGCGAAAACTACGACCGCATCACCGCACTCCTCACCCGTGAACTCCGCGCCGTGGGGCTATCGGCCGACCGCCATCCGGTGCCAGCCGCCCTCGCCCGCCGGACGCTTCCTGCAGAGCAACTCGCGTACCCTCGCTTTAACGTCCTCGGCCGTCTCAAGGCCCCCGGCGCGCGCCGCACCGTCCACTTCAACGCCCACTATGACGTCGTGCCGGTCTCAGGCCGCTGGCGTCATGGCGACGCCTTCAGCGGACGCGAGCAGGGCGGCTGGGTCTACGGCCGGGGCACAGCAGACATGAAAGGCTCGATCGCGAGCCTGCTCCTGGCGCTGGAAGCCCTCCGCGCCTCCCGCACCTCACCCCTGCTCAACGTCGAGGTGTCGTTCACCGCCGACGAGGAGACCGATTCCACGCTCGGCTCCGGCTGGCTGGTTCGCCACGCCCCCATCTCGCCCGACTATGCCGTGGTGATGGAGGGCGGCGAAGGCCGCACCGTGTGCTGCGGCCATAACGGCACCCTCTGGCTGGAGGTCACGGTGCAAGGCCGCGCCGCCCACGGCTCCACCCCGGAAAAAGGCGTGAACGCCCTCGAGGGCATGGCGGTGCTGCTGCGCGCCCTCGATGCCTACAAAGCCACCCTCGCTGGACGCCCGTGGCGCACTCCCGAAGGCCGCGTGCAACGACCCACCGTCAACCTCGGCGGCGTGTTCCATTGCGGCGAGGGAGCCAAGATCAACACCGTGCCCGCGCAGGCTACGTTCACCATCGACCGCCGGGTCCTGCCACGCGAGGACCACGCCGCCGCCGAACGCGAACTGCGCGCATTCCTCACCGCCGCCGCACGATTGATCCCGCGCTGCCGCGTCTCAGTGCGGAAGATCTCCGAGAACTTCTCCTCTTTCTCGTCGCCCGACCATCCGTTCTTCACCGCCATGGCGCGCTGCGTCACCACCGTGCGCGGCGAACGCACCCGGTTCAACGTCTCGACCGGGTTCAACGACATGCACTTCTTCGCGCATCATCTGCGCATCCCGACCCTCGGCTACGGCCCCGGCGGGGAATCCTGCCACGGCGTCGACGAACGCGCGCGAGTGCGTGAGCTGCTCGCCAGCGCGAAGATCTACGCCGCCCTCCTCACGTCGTTCGACGGGGCCGAGACGGGCCGGCCCAAGGCGCGCCTGAAGCGGCCGGTCAGCGCCCGCAGCAGACTTTGAATTTACGCCCCGAACCGCAGGGGCACGGGTCATTGCGACCGGCTTTGGGAGCGGTTTTCGCCGGCGCGGGGCCGTTGCGCACATTGCGGGTGTAAAGCCAGCGGCCTTCGACCCGGGCGAACTCCGCCTTCTCGTGCAACGCCTGCTCGCCCTGCTCGGTCGCGTAGTAGGCCGAGAAGTCGACGAACGCCGCATCGGGCGAC
>JBEGJD010000282.1:0-2993 GCA_041184765.1 Verrucomicrobiota bacterium
AGATTTCCGAGACCGACGCCGCGTTGAACAACTCGAAGGTCTCAGCGGCGCTCTCCGTCTTCGGCGGTGAATCCGCCCAGTACCGCAAGCGCGTCGCCGCCGAACGCCTTGAGCTCCTCGAAGCCGAGAAGGACATCATCGAGCAAATCGCGATCGCGCAGAAGCCCGAGGAAAAGCAGCTCCTGCAGAAGCAACTCGACGAGCTCCGCGAGATGCGCCGCCAGCTCGACAAGAGCCTGCGCTGAAGCGCACAGAAGGCAGGACGCCTCCGCGGGGAAAATCGCCTCAGGAAGGGCCGTGGCCGCACCCTCGGCGTCACCCCGGCGATCCGCAGTGCTGGACCTCGTAATTATGTTCTTTCGAAGCGATTCCCCTCGGTTGCACGAATCCCACCCCAGCTGCGACATAGGCAAAATTTGCCGTGAAAAATTTCCCGCCTTCGGAAAGGCCTTCGGCCGTCAGGCTGACGGAATAATCCGGGGTCGGCGATCCCAGCTACACCAAGCCCAAGTTATTCGAGGATCCTTCATCATCACCGATCTCCGCCATAACAGGCAGGCCTGATCGAGCACTGCCTTCCCAAGATCCATCGGTGGATTAAAAAAAAGACGACCCCGCCGGAGCGGGGCCGTCTTGGAAAGAGGAACCGAAGGTACCTTAGAAGCGGACGCGCACGCCCATTTGCACCTGCCAGCGCGAGACCGGGAAGTCATTCGCGACGACCGGCAGGCCGTCGAGCGTGCCACCGTTGAAGGTGTAACCCCAGGATCCGGCACCGCCGTTGCCAGCGGGATTATAGGACGAGGGAGCGGCCACCGCGCGGCGGTAAGAGAACGGCACCTCCTCGAGGATTCCCCAGCTATCGTTCATCAGATTACCGAAGTTGATGATGTTCACGAAGAGGTCCGTCTTAACGCGGCCCCAGATCGGGATTTCCTGCGTAATGCGGACATCGAGCGTCTGGTTCCACGGTGAGTTCTCGCCGTTGCGCGGCGCGTTGCGGCCGGCGTACTTCTGCAGCGAAGTGGAGTTCACGAAGGCGAAGAACGCGTCGCGCTCCGCGGCATTGGCCCACGTCACGCGCGGATCGGTGGGGCCAGTCGGAACGTAGAGCAGGTCGTTGAACGCGATGCCGTCGCCATTGGCGTCACCGCGGAACACCCACGAGTACGGGTGCCCCGTCTGCGTCTTGTAGATCAGCGCGAGGGTCGTGGGGGCGTTCTTGATGAAGTTGAAGCGCCGCGTGTAGTTGGCGACGATCCGGTCCGGCACGTCGGTGTTCGAGGTCGAGGCGACGTCTTCGTTCGGATTGAACACCGCGCGATTCTGGTAGTTCGAGAGCGCGACCGACGAGGTCATCGGGCTGACCTCGGTCGACTTGCCCCGCGTCCACGAAACGCCCCACGCCCAGTTGTTCATCATCGGGCGGTTGATGCTCAGGGTGACACCGCGGCTTTCACCCTTGTCGGTGTTGGTGAGCAGGAGGACGTCGGCGAAGCCGGTGCCGGCGGGACCGCCCGTCGTCACGCGGCGGCGGCCGGTGTTAACGGGCGACGTGGAGTTGGCGATGGTGCCGTTATAGCGCGCGCGGCCGTCCGGCGCGGTGGCGGGACCGGTGGCGGGCGCGGCGTAGTTCAGGAACTCGGTGTTCAGGCCCTTGTAGACCTTGTTGTAGTACACCTCGGCCGTGAGCGTGAGCCCGCCGAACGGCAACTTGTGGTCGACCGCGAGGTTGGTCTTCCAGATGGCCGGCTGCACAAGATCCGGATCGGTGATGTTGATGTTCGGCGCGGGCGGGTTGCCGGCCGGCGGGGTCTGGGTGGTAACGTTGGAATTGAACGTCGCGCCCGCGGGATTGTTGGCCACGACGCTGCCGACGGAACCCGCGTTGGAATAGGCATTCGAGATCCAGACCGCGGGACTCTTGCCCTGGAACAGACCGAGACCGCCACGGATCTGGGTGCGACGCGCGGCCTCGAGATTATAAACGAAGCCGACGCGCGGGGCCAAAGTGTAGTTACCGCTATTGGTCGTGTCATTGCGCGTGACGGCATCGCCGTTTTCGCGACGGAAACCGGCCGCGGCGAACCCGGCGGCCACCGGCGGTTTCTGCGGAACGTCCGGGTAGTCCAGACGCAGGCCGCCCAGCACCGTTAGGTTCTGGCTGGGCTTCCAAGTATCCTGCAGGAACACGCCGTAGGCATTGTACTGCCAGCGCGCGATGGCGTCCTCGATCGAGGCGCCGGCGAACGGCCGCGCGAGCTGGTAGGTGGAGATCGGCGTGCCGGCCTGCCAGGCGGCGAGGTTCGGGAAGATGTAGTAGCCGTTGGTGTATTGGACGAAGGCGTTGGTGTACTTGGTCTCCACCTGCTCGACGCCGGCGGTGAAGGTGTGGGCGCCCCACGAGTACTCGCCGGAGAACTTACCCTGCTTTTCCTTGGTCGTGATGCGGTTCAGCTGGCGGGATGACTCGGTGCCGAGGAAGATCGCGCCGTTGGTGATGCTGGCGCCGGTGTCGAGACGGCGGCCCGAGAGGCCCTGGATCTGCACCTGCGGATAGGGCGAACCGGCGTTGCGCGGCGAACCATCAAACTCGGTGTAGGAAAGAGTCGCCTCCGTGCGGAGATCGGGGCTCCACTGGCTGTTCAACTGGCCGGTGTAGCTCGTGGTGTTGCGGGGATTCGCGTACCAGAAGTTGCTCAGCGACGTCGTGGTGCTGCCGGTGTACTGGGCGAACGAGGTGTTTTCACCCTCGTTCTTGCGGTAGGTGAACGACACACGCTGACCCGGGAGGGCGTTCCAATCGAGCTTGGCGATCGTCGTTTTCTGGAAGGCCAAGTTGTTGGCGCTAAGGTCGCCCGCCTCGTAACCGCCGGCGGCCTTGGCGCGCGCGACGACCGCGGCGAGCTGCGTGGCGTCGGGGATGAAGTTGGCCTGCGGCGGAGCGGAGACGCGCTCGAAGTCGTCGTAGTTCAGGAAGAAGAACAGTTTGT
>JBEGJD010000283.1:0-3571 GCA_041184765.1 Verrucomicrobiota bacterium
CGGACAAAAGGGCGAGGACGAGCGTGGCGACGGGGAAAGCGCGACGGGCAGACATGGGATTCATTTCGGACGTCGGCCACCGCGGCGCAACCGCATTGAGCAAGACGTGCGAGACGCGGGAAATTTGGGAGACTGGGGAAACCGGGCAACAAGGTGACGCTCAGATAGTCTCGCGCGGCTCAAGTTCGCCCCCTTCGGAACAGCTTTCCGCCTTCATGCGCACCGCAAAGTCCGCGGCGGGCTCGCCCGCCGAAGCCTTGGCGTAGGTGGGCGGCCGCGGCTACACGGGATATCTTTCTTCCGGAAGTTCTGGACCGACTTTCGTCAAGAAACGCGTGCGGTGTAGCCGAGGGCGTTTACCCGCCACAGGCGGGTTCCCTCGGATGTAACGGGATTCCTTCCGCCACTCCCATTCGCGCTCTCTCATTAGTCCCAGCGCGGCCGAGCCGCGCCGGGATTTACGCGGGACAACCCGCCCGATTTCGTGAATTTCGCGTTTCTCGTGGTTACCCCAGCCCCGCGATCGCGGGCTACACTTTCGACGGTGCCGGCACCTCGAAGCCGGGCGCGTTGGCGTCTTTCAGCAGCGCATTAGCCTCGGCGGCGTACTCGCCGGTGTGGCGCTCGGCGGTGGGATCGAAGGTGAGCCACGGGCCGACGATGTACTCGGCGCCGTTCTCCGGCACACCCGCACCACCACGCATCATCTCGTGCAACTTCAGGAAGTGTTCCGCGGCTGCGGCGTTGTCGCCGAAGCGCGCGGCCTTGGCGTTGAACGGAACCTTCTTCCCAAGACGGTAGGAGTTGTTCATCAGGTGCCCGAGCACGCTGGCGTAATGCGCCTCCTCGGCGTTCCCGTTGGCCATCTCGGGTTTGCCCGCGCGGCATGCGGCGATGAATGAGCCCCAATTCCCTCCCGAGGTGACGTTGCCCGGCGGGAGGTTGAGTTTCTCCCCCTTGGAACTGCCCTTCGCGAAGTATGTGCCGTCGATGATCTTTCCGCCGTCGTCGAAGTAATACTCGTTCTTCACCTGATGCACGTAGCCCGGGTGGTTCACGTTACGGACGTTGAAGAACACCTGCTGGCCGTTCGGATACTCAGCCAAGGCGAACATCGTGTTGGGCGTCTCGCCCTGATCGTTCCACTTGAAGCGGCCACCGAGGGCCATCACACGCACCGGATTAGTGAGCTTGGTGTCGAGCGCCCAGCGCGCGACGTCGAGCTGGTGGGTGCCCTGGTTGTTCATGTCGCCGTTGCCGGTCGCCCAGAACCAGTGCCAGTTGTAATGCACGAGGTTCGCGTGGAAATCAGTCTTCGCCGGTCCGCGCCACAGGTTCCAATCGAGACCTTCGGGCGCGGCGCCGGCGGGCTTGAAGCCGATCGTGTCGCGCGGCTTGCAGCAGTAGCCGTAGGAGACCTTCAGCCGCCCGAACTTACCGGCCTGGATCGCGGCGTGCAGTCCCGCGAGCTTGGCGTCGCTGCGTCGCTGCGTGCCGTGCTGGATCACGACGCCGTACTTGCGCTGCGCGGCCACCACCACCCTGCCCTCCGCGACGTCGTGGCTCATCGGCTTCTCGACGTAAACATGCTTTCCGGCCTGCGCGGCCCAGATCGTCATGAGCGAATGCCAATGATTCGGCGCCGCGATCGAGATGGCGTCGAGCGTCGGGTCCTCCAGCGCCTTGCGCACATCGCGCACGCCCTTGGTCGTGTACTTGCCGGCCGTCTTCTCGGCCAGGGACTTCAGGGTGCGGTCGAGGACCTTCTGGTCCGGATCGATCAGGTAGGCGATCTCAACGTTGGGCTGCTCGAGCCAGCCGGCGATGTGGCTCTTGCCGCGGCCGTTGAGGCCGGCGACCGCGATGCGCAGCCGGTTGTTGGCGCCGATGACGCGCGCCGATGAACTGGTGCCGCTGATGAGGGCCATTGAGCCGGCCGCAAGCGCGCCGGTGCGGATGAAGGAACGACGGGAGACGTGGTGCATGGGGATATGGGGTGACCTCGATCAACACACCCACCGCGCGCCGACGCAAGCGCTCCCCTCGTCCGCGTTACTCGGGGCGCCGCAGATCGAAACGCTCGCGGGTACGCACGTAGCCCTCGCCGCCGAGGCGGCCGATCAGGTCGAGCTTCGCGGGATCCGGCCGCCCATCGGCGCCCAGCACGGCATCGTCGACGTGCGCATGCAGGATCCGCCCGAAGACGACGTTCCCCGCGAGCGGCCCTTCACCCACCGTCACGATACGGTCGAGCACACACTCCAGCGCCACCGGTGAATCCGCGACCCGCGGGGGCTTGACGCGCGCGGACGGCGCAGACCTGACCCCGAAACGCTCGAACTCGCTCTCGCCGTGCGGCAACGACGCCGACGTGGCGTTCATCGCCTCCGCGAGCGCGAACGGCACGAGGTTTACAGTGAACTCCCGCGTGGCCTCCACGTTGCGCAGCGTGTCCTTTTTCGAGCCGTCCCGGGTGTTCGCCACGACGAACAGCAGGGTCGGCGGATTTGCCGTCACACCCTGGAAAAAAGAAAAAGGCGCGAGATTTCCGCGACCGTCAGCTGATAACGTGGAGACCCACGCGATCGGGCGCGGCAGGATTACGCTGATGAGAAGCGCGTAGGCGTCGCGGGGCTTCAGCGGCCCGAGGTCGATTTCCATGCTCGAACGTCACGCGCGAACTTGAGGTGCGCAAACCGGATGTCGCGCCGACCGCACGCCGGCATTGTCAACCGCACCTGCATGCGTTCCCTCAACGCACCCATGCCTGCCAGCTTCGGCCAGACCTCCGACGGACGCCCCGTGCGCCTCTTCACCCTCGACAACGGAAAGGGCTTCCGCGCCGACATCTCGGAACTCGGCGCGACCATCGTGCGGATCCTCGCGCCGGATCGGAACGGACGCGCGGCGGACGTGGTGCTTGGCTTCAACGACGCCGCCGGTTACGCCGCACACACCTCGTATTTCGGCTGTGTCGTCGGGCGCGTTGGCAACCGCATCGCAGGCGGCCGCTTCACGCTGGACGGACGTGAGTACCGTTTAGCGACCAACAACGCCCCGGCTGGCCGCCCCTGCTGCCTGCATGGCGGCCGCGTTGGATTCGACCGCGCGCTCTGGGCGGCTGAAACCGCTGCAACGCCCGCCGGCCCCGCGGTTCGCCTGCGCCACCGCAGCCCGGATGGTGACGAGGGTTTCCCGGGTAATCTGGAGGTCACGGTAACCTACACCGCGACGGCGGATAGCGCCCTGCGGATCGATTACGAGGCGCGGACGGATCGGGCGACGCCGGTCGCCCTTACCAACCACGTTTACTTCAACCTCGCTGGTGAGGGCGTCGGTGACGTGATGGGCCACGTCGCACGCTTTAACGCCAAACGCTTCACTCCCGTTGACGCCGGCCTGATTCCGCTGGGGCACCTCACGCCCGTGGCGAACACGCCCCTTGATTTTACCGCGCCCACACCCATCGGCCGGCGGATCAATGACGTTCACGAGCAGCTTAGGTTCGGCCTCGGTTACGACCACAACCTGGTGATCGACCACCCCGCCTGGCCACCCGCCGGGCCGACGC
>JBEGJD010000284.1:0-4171 GCA_041184765.1 Verrucomicrobiota bacterium
ATTGCGGGTGTAAAGCCAGCGGCCTTCGACCCGGGCGAACTCCGCCTTCTCGTGCAACGCCTGCTCGCCCTGCTCGGTCGCGTAGTAGGCCGAGAAGTCGACGAACGCCGCATCGGGCGACGCCCCCGGTTCGTGCGCGTGCACCACCAGGCGAGTCCACGGGATCTCGGCTGCGTCGCCGTCGTCGACGTACGGCTTGCGCGAGGTCGGCCGGTACGTGACGTGCAGGTAACGCCAGTCGTGCGCCACATGCGCCGTGAAGCGCGAACGCATCAGCTGCTCCGCGGTCTGCGCCGGCTGCTCCCCGCTCAGGCGCGGACCGCAGCACAATTCGTAGGTGCGACCCGTGCCGCAGGGGCAGGGCTGGCCCGCCGAGGGCTTCGGCAGGCCGGTAGGAACGCTGGGTTTGGTCGACATGGGAACCTGCCCTCCGGTCAGCCGGCCTTCTTGTTGGAACGGGAACGCCCGCGGCGAGCCGGTTTCCGCCCCTCCGACAACGGTTTTTCGCCGGACTCTTCATCCGACTTTTCCGCGTCATCGCCGGCCTCGTCGTCCTCTTCGCCGGCCGCCTTCGCGGCGCGGACATTGAGCCACAGCTCGCCCTTGCCGCTCAGGTTGAACCAGAACTGCTCGCCGGCATGGTCGGTGTAGAGGGGCTTTTCACGGGGCTTCTCCGGCACTTTCAATCCGGCGGTCACCAGCGCGGCCGTGAATTCCTCCACGGGTTTCTCAAGCTTACCGGCCAGTCGCCCCACGGACCCGGCGATGCCGCCAGTCCGGGTCTCCTTCAGGAGCGGCCGGACGGCATCGAGGATCGCCAAGGAAGCGACCGCTGCGACCGGGGTTGAGACCGCATCGGAGGCAGGAGCGGAAGTTTCAACCGCAGGCGTCGACGAGGATTCGCCCAAGGGAGTTGTTGCCGCGGCTTCCGGAGCAATTTGCCCGGCGGTGCTGGCATCCGGGGCGGGAGCAGCCTCCCCGGCGGGCGCCGGCTCACCCTCGCGCTTTTCACGGCCGTTGATCCAAAGGCCGCCGCGCGAATCGAGATTCAGCCACCACTGTTCCGCGCCGATGTCGGTGTAAACTGGTTGGTCACCCGGGGTCGCGGGCATCGTCAACCCGAGGGCACCGAAAGCCGCCCTAAGGTCGGCCTCCCTGACGCGCAGCGCGCGGGCAAGGAACCCGAGACTGCCGGAGCCGCCGGGGCCGCGGCGGTTGCGACGCAGGTGCGGGCGGATCTTCTCGATGAGCGCCGGGCCCTCCGGAAGCGATTGCGGCGCGGGACGGGGCGACTCGCCGGTGAAGTTTTCCGACGGTTTGCGTTCGCCACCTTCCGCCGGCGCGGCTCCTTCGACGGGCGTGGGAGCCGGCTCGGCCGGAGGCGGCTCGATGCGGGTGCCTTTGACCGCCTTGAAGATCTGCCGCGGCTTTTCCTTGGTGTTGATCCAGAGTTCCCCGCGGCGGTTGATGTTCAGCCAATAGAGGTCGCCGTCGTACTCGAGGTACTCGACCGCCGAATCCTCGTCGACCGGCATCACAAAGCCGCATTCGACCAACGCGCCCTTCACGTCGTCCTCCGACTGGTCCCATTTCTTCGCGAGGAACTCGACGCCGACCGACATCCCCGGGCCGCGCTGGTTGCGGCGCATGTGAGGGCGGATCGCCTCGAAGAAGGTAGGCAACTCCTCCTCCTCGGCCGCCGTGAGCTTGTCCCAATCGTCCTCCGGCTCGTCAGCCTCGGGCTCGGCGTCACGCGAAGTGTCGACCAGCTTGCGCAGGCCCTCCTCGGCGGCGGACTTGTCCTCGATAAACGCCGGCGAGCGTTCCTCGGCGAGGGTTTCCGGCGCCGGGCTGGCGGCGGCGCGGAACTTGGCCTCGAACTCGGCCCGCAGCTTCTCGGCCTCGGCCTTGGCGGCGGCCGCGGCGGCATCCTCCAGCGTCCAGTCCCGCTGCGTCGAGCGACGCGCGAGTCCCGTGAACGCCAGAGCGTTATCCGGAGGCGTGAGGTAGTGGATGATCTCCCACTCCTCACGTCCCAGATCATTCAGAAATTTTTCCAGCATCGCGGGGCTGGCGAAACCGCCTTTGCCGCTCGTGATGACTTTGTATTCCCAGTGTGCCATGTGATTGATCCGCGCCGGGCGCGGAAGGACCAGAATCCCCGAGGGGCTCACGATTGCCGAGCACGAAATGGTCCGATTCCCCTCGCGGTGCGTCCGGGCTTCCGTCCGGCCGCCATCGGTCGACATACTGACCCTAACTTCCGCCGCTTGCACCGCCTCGCCCTCCCCTTCCTCGCCCTGATCCTGCCCGCCGCACTTGACGCAGCGGCGCCCGCGCCCGCGGTGTTGAATGAAATCGTGGTGTCGGCCGCGCGGGCCCCGCAGCCGGCCGAAAACGCGGCGGCAACGGTCCGCGTGCTCACGGCCGATGACCTCGCGCGCGGACCGGCAGTCACACTCGACGGGGCGCTGCGCGCCCTGCCGGCCTTCGGGCTTTTCCGTCGCGCCGACAGCCTCGCGGCCAATCCCACCGCCCAGGGCGTCTCGCTGCGCGGACTCGGCCCCAGCGGCGCCAGCCGCTCACTCGTGCTGCTCGACGGTGTGCCGCTCAATGATCCGTTCGGCGGCTGGGTCGCATGGACGAAACTCCCGCGCGACGGAGCCTGGCGCGCTGAAATCGTACCAGGTGGCGGCGCCACCGCTTGGGGCAACGCGGCGCTCGGCGGCGTCGTGCAGATCCTCACCGCACCGGAACCCTTTTCCCCGACTCACCCGAACGTCGCCTCCGCGCGGTTGTCGGCCTCGGGCGGCTCCTTCGGTACACGCGAGGCCGAGTTTTCCGCCTCCACACCCTCGGGCGGCGGTGAGGCGCGGTTGCTCGGCCGGGCCTTCGCGACGGATGGTTACACGTTGGTCGCGCCCGAACGCCGCGGCGCGATCGACACGCCCGCGTGGAGCCGGCACCGCTGGATCGCGGCCGGTTGGCGCCGCGCCCCGGGCTCGGACGCGCTTGGGATCGCGGTCAATGCGCGGGCCTTCGACGAGACCCGCGGCAACGGCACGCCTTACACCGGTAACCGCAGCCGCGAGCAGTTCGCGTCCGTCGCGCTCCGCGGCCAGCCCGAGACCGGTTTTGCGTGGGACGCGACCGCTTACGCGCAGGCCCAAACCTTCGCCAGCACGTTCAGTTCGGTGAACGCCGTGCGCACCACCGAAACTCCCGCGAGCGACCAGCACACCGTGCCGGCCTCGGCGTTCGGTGCAGCCTGGACGGGCTCCTGGCGCGGGAACGCCGGCGCGCGGACCAGCGCCGGTGCCGATCTGCGGCTCGTCCGCGGCGAGACGCGGGAATATTTCACCTACGCGGGCGGACGTTTCGCCCGGGAGCGCATCGCGGGCGGACGCCAATCCTTCGCCGGGCTCTTCCTCCTCCGCGAACAGGCGCTGGCCAAGGCATGGCGTGCGATCGGCGGGCTGCGCGGGGACCTCTGGCGCGACGAAGCCGGCATGCGGCGGGAAACCGATCGCGATTCGGGTGCGGTGCTCCGCAACGACAGCTTATCCTCCGCCCGCGGATCCGAACTCAGTCCGCACGCCGGGCTGGTCTGGACCCCGGCCACGGGCTGGCGGTTTCGCGCCAATGCCCAGCACGCTTTCCGCCGGCCCACCCTCAACGAGCTTTACCGGCCATTCCGCCAGGGCGCCAACGTCACGGAGGCCAACCCGCTGCTCCGCACTGAGCGCGCGACCAGCGGCGAGATCGGCGCGGAATGGAACGGCGTACTTTCACCGACGGCCGGCACCCTGACGCTATCGGCGACGGGTTTTGCCAACGATCTCCGCGACGCCGTCGCCAATGTCACGATCGCCCGCGGACCCGGGATATTCCCGGTCGTGGGCACGCTGCCGGCCGGCGGTCTCGGCCGCCAGCGGCTCAACCTGGAAAGGATTCGCGTGAACGGACTCGAGCTCGCAGCTGCCTGGCGGCCGACCCCAGCGCTGACCCTCGACGCCGCCGTGCTGTTCAACGACGCGACCGTGCGCTCGGCGCCCGTGGCCCGAACACTGGAAGGCCGCCGGCTGGCGCAGGTGCCACGCCGCTCGGCGACATTTTCGGCCGCGTGGCGCGCGCCGTCGGGCCTGATGATTTCCGGACGCGCCCGCGCGCT
>JBEGJD010000285.1:0-5916 GCA_041184765.1 Verrucomicrobiota bacterium
CCTCGCCGTCATTCTCGCCGCTGTGGTTCCGTTCGCGTCCGCCGCCGAGTCCGTCATTCCGCTCGCCAACGCCGGCTTCGAGGAAGGCCTCGCCGGTTGGAGCGCCGTCGGCGACAACGCCATGAGCGCGGTTGTTCCTGAGGCCGCGAAGTCGGGGAAGCTCGGCCTACGCGTGACCGACACCAGCGACACGCTCGGGTCGAGCGTTGCGTCGAAGCGTTTCCCCGCCGTCCCGGGCCGCTCCTATGAGGTGCGGTTCCAGGCGCGGGCGGTGAAAGGCGAGGGGATCGCGGTTTACCTGCGTTTCTACAACGCGAAGGGCGAGTTCCTCACGCGGCCGGAGCTGAAGAACCAGATCAACGTCCCCGTGCGTCGTGGAGACACGGAGTGGAAGGCCTTTTCCAAGGAGGGTGTCGCGCCCGCCGGTTCTGTGCACGTCGAGGTCTGGATCCACTCGTTCACGAAGAACGTCGTCACGGCCGACTTCGACGATCTCGTGCTGGTCGAGAAGGGTTCCTGATTCATTCCCCGGTTTTTCCTCCATGAAATCCCCGCTCAAAAACGCCCTCCTCACCGCGTTGCTGCTCGCTGTCGCACCGCTCTTCGCCGCGCCGGCATCGCACCCCGATACCTCGAGTTGGAAGTCCCTGTTTGCCGCCGATCTCGCCGACGCCGACCTGAAGGCCGGCAGTTGGGTCTGGGAAAACGGCACCCTTGTGGCGCGCACCCACGACACGATCTGGACGAAGCGGCCCTACGCCAACTTCGTGCTCGATCTCGAATTCAAGGTGGCGAAGGAGTCGAACAGCGGGGTGTTCCTGCGTTCGGGCAACACCAAGCAAGTGCTCTCGGCGCTGGAGATCCAGGTGCATGAAAGCGCCGACGGTGCGCACTACGGCGAGGTCGGCTCGATCTACAACGCGAAGGCGCCGGCGAAGAAGATGGCGAAGCCCGCCGGTGAGTGGAACCGCTTCACCATCACGTGCGACGGCAGCCGCGTGTCCCTGGTTTTCAACGGTGAGGAGGTCTACAACGTCGACCTCAACGACTGGAAGGAGGCGAAGAAGAATCCCGACGGCACCGCCAACAAATTCCCGGTCGCACTGAAGGACTTCAGCCGCAACGGCCCGATCGGTCTCCAGGGTCTGCACGGGAAGGCCCAAGCGCCCGTCTGGTACCGCAACCTCCGTATCCGCGAGTTGAAGTGACCGCGGCACGCGAGACCTCGAATCCCTTCCCATGCCACGCATCGTCTCCTTCCACTACACCCTGCGCGACCCGGGCGGGCGCGTCCTTGACTCCTCCGCCGGCGGTGAGCCGGTCACCTATCTCGAAGGGGCGGGGCAGATCATCGACGGGCTCGACGCACGGTTGCGCGCGGCGATCGCCGGGCAGAAGTCCCGCGTGGATGTGCCGGCGCGCGAGGCTTACGGCGAACGCGATCCCGCGCAGATGCAGCGGGTGAAACGCGAGATGCTGCCCGTGGAGGGCGAGATCAATATCGGTGACCAGTTCCAGACCGGCCCGCATCGTTCGGATCCGGTCGTGACCGTGGCAGCGGTCGAGGGCGACGAGGTGGTGCTCGACGCCAACCACCCGCTCGCCGGGGTCGACCTCACGTTTGATGTCGAGGTGGTCACGGCGCGCGAGGCGACGGCCGAGGAACTCAGCCACGGCCACGCGCACGGCGAGGGCAGCTGCGGTTCCGGGTGCGGTTGCGCCGGTTAACCCCGCCGGACGCGGCTTAGCGGCGCGGGGGCGTGTCCGGCGAGGCGGCCTCGAAAAATTCCTGCGCCCGCGCGAGCCAGTGCGCATAGCGGCTGTAGTCGCCTGCCCACGAGTTGGGTACGCAAACGCGCTTCAGCACGCCTTTCTCTTTCTTGTCCGCCGGGCCTGTGCCGGTGGCGAACTCCGCGGTGAAGCGCGGGTCGTGCGTGTGCACGACGAAATGACGGCCGCCCCCGCGGCCTTCACGGTCGATCCGGACGAAGTGCGGGTAGGTCATGGAAAATTCCTCAATAACCGGCGTCGGCCAGCTGGCGGCGCACCTCGCGCAGCGCGGGGGCGAGTTGGTTGGGCAGGTCGGTCCAGATCGGCTCTAGCGCCAGCCGGTCGTTGTAGCCGGCCTGCCGCAGCGCGCGCAGGAAGGGCCGGAAATTCTCGCCGTTCACACCCGGCGCTGCGCGGTCCTTGTTCTCCGCGAGGTGCGCGTGGCGGATGAGCGGACCCACTTTCACGATGTCGTCGGGGGACTCGCCGTTGCGCAGCATATGGAAGAGGTCGACGAGCAGCTTTACGCCATTGGTGTTGGCCCGGCGCACAGCCTCGGCGCCCTCGAGCACGGTGTTCACGAGGTTGCACTCGCCGCGGTTGAGGGGCTCGACCACGAGCGTTACCCCGGCCTCCTCCGCGAGCGGGCCGAATTGCTTCAGCAGGTCTACGTACTGCTCGAAGCCTTTCGCGATGGGAAAGCCGTCGGGCACCATCCGTGCGCCTGCGCTGCCGAACACGATGATCGTCATGCCGATCTCGCGGCAGCGGCGGAAAACCGTCTGCGCGTACCGGTCTAGCCGCGCGTAATCGATGTCGGGCCCGCTGCACTTCAGCGCCGCCGGCAGCAGCACGTTGGCCGCGGGCATCGGGAAGCCGCACGCCTTCAGCGCGGCCGCGCGCGGCGCAAAATCGGCATCCGGCGCCTCGGGCGTAAGGAAGTTCACGACGTGGCCCTCGATGAAGTCGCATTCGGGCCGGAACGGGAGCGTCGTGAGCGTGGCGGGGTCGGTGCAGAAGCCGATTTGCATCGGAGGTGTTCCACACGATGCGGCGCGCCGACGCACGGCGAAAACGCCGCGCCCGCCTCTGTTACGGGTTTGAGGTTTCGCGCGCGCGGGGTATCGCTGCGCGGATGATTCCCGTCACCGTCCTCACCGGCTTCCTCGGCGCCGGCAAGACCACCCTCCTCAACCGCATCCTCACGGAACACCACGGCAAGAAGCTCGCGGTGATCGAGAACGAGTTCGGCGAGGTCGGCGTCGACCACCAGCTGGTCGTGCGGAGCGAGGAGGAGTTGTTCGAGATGAACAACGGGTGCATCTGCTGCAGCGTCCGCGGCGATCTCATCCGCATCCTCGGCCGCTTGCTCAAGCGCAAGGACCGGCTCGACGGCGTGCTCATCGAGACCACCGGCCTCGCCAACCCCGCCCCCGTCGCCCAGACCTTTTTCACCGACGACGAGATGAAGCGGGCGTTCAAGCTCGACGCCATCGTGACGGTCGTCGACGCCCGCCACGTCGCGCGCCACCTCGACCAGGACGACGAGTCCGTGAAGCAGGTGGGCTTCGCCGACGTGATCCTGCTCAACAAGACCGACCTCGTCTCGCCCGCGGAGCTCGACGCCCTCGAGGCGCGGATCCGCCGCATGAACGCCGTCGCGCGCATCCATCGCACCAACCGCTGCGACCTGCCGCTGGATCGCGTGCTCGATGTCGGAGGGTTCAATCTCAATCGCGCCGTCGAGCTCGAGCCCCGCTTCCTGGAGCCTGAGTATCCGTTCGAATGGGCCGGCGCCTATCCTCTGCCCGCCGGTACGCACACGCTTGAGATCGGTCACTGCGACCACGATCACGGGCATGACCACGGCCATGATCATGACCACGGGGACCACCACCATCATCATCACGGCAATCCCGACGAGCTCGACGTGGTGATCATGCCGGTGGCCAAAGTGCCCGGTCGCGAGGAGCCCGCGGCCTCTTGCCCGCCCACCGCCGCGGCGGTCCAGGCCGCGGTGCTGGCGTTTTCCGACTGGGAGGCGCGTACCGCCGAGGGCGAGGAGATCACGCCCGGTGCCACGCTCCGCCGCCTGCTGCTGAAGAATGGCGACGGGCGTTTCAAACTGCGGATCGACCAGCCGGGGCACTTTCTGGTGTTCGAGTCATGCGGACACGATCCGCTGCACATCTACGTCGGCGACGAGGTGGTGAAGCCGGTGTGGCAGCAGGACTTCCACTTGGCGCACGAGCACAACGAGGCGGTGACCTCGGTGGGCATCAGCGTGCCTGGTGACCTCGACGGCAAGCGGCTCAACGACTGGGTCAGCGAGCTGCTGCGTACCAAGGGCGGCGACATCTACCGCATGAAGGGGGTGCTCGCGGTGAAGGGCACCAACAAGCGCCTTGTCTTCCAAGGCGTGCACATGCTCTTCGACGCGCAGTTCGACCGTGAATGGGCGGCGGGTGAGCCGCGTTCCAACACCCTCGTCTTCATCGGCAAGAACCTCGACCGCGCGAAGCTCAACGAGGCCTTCAAGGCCTGTCTGGCGTGATTCACCCGTGCCCGGGTGGTGTTCTGACTTAAGGGCCCGGGCTCTCCTCGTCTTATTCAGCCCAAACTTCCAACCAGCGCTCGAGCGGTCGGGTGCCGCCTGCCGTCGCCCCGAGTTTGTAACGCAGTGCGTTACTTGGATTGATTTCAGCGCAACGGGATCAGCAGTACGGCGAGAGTCAGGAGCAGGATCACGCCGGTGATCCACCAGAGCCATGGGAGGCCGCCGGGGCCCCCGGTACCCGGGGCGGCGGGGTGCTCGTCGTTGTGGGCGGTGTCGGGGAGATCGAGGCCGTCGTAAACCGAGGATTCTCGCCAGCCGGTGCGCTCATCCGCGCCGCATTCCGGACACGCGCGCGAACGGGGCGGGATCTCCGCGCCGCAGTTGGCGCAGTCGGCGGGGGCGGCTTCGCGATCAGGCATCGTGCGCGGGGAAGTATTTCCGTTTCACCAGCCGCCACGCGGTCACGACGAACGCGGTCAGCGGTATCGCCATCAGCATGCCGAGCACGCCGCCTAGCGCCGTGCCCCAGAAGAAGATGGCGACGATGATGGTCACAGGGTGCAGCCCTGTCTGGTGTCCCATGATGCGCGGCGTGAGCACCCAGGCCTCCACCGTTTGCACCGCGATCTTCACGGCGAGCACTAGACCGACGAGCTGCCAACCGCCGCCCGTTTGGAAGAACGCCAGCGGGAGTGTGAAGCCGAGGCCCACGATCGTGCCGAGGTAGGGGATGATGTTCAGGATCCCGAGCGCGAGGCCGACGAAGAGCCCGAATTTGAGCCCCACGATCGAGAATCCCGCGGCGAGCAGCACTCCCATGCAGAGCGCGATGAGCAGTTGACCGCGGAAGAACGCCTCGACGATCCCGATGAACTCGTCGACGAGGAACACGACGTCCGCGCGCACCGACGGGCGCAGGAAGGTGAGTTGGTCCGCCAGTCCGCGGGTTGGATGATCGCGGGCGAGCAGAAAGAAAAAAAGGTAGACCGGCACCAACGCGAGGTGGGTGAAGAATGTCGCGGTGCCGACCAGCGCCTGCAAAGCGGCCCGCACGGACGGAACGGCCTGCGCGACGAGGGCCTTGGCTTCGGGTGCCGCGCCCTCGGCGATCTGTCGAACGGCCGGCCGCGCCAGCTGCTCCTGCAACACGGCGACCCACGCGGGGTAGTGTGAGCCGATGAATTCCACCGCGCGCTGCCAGAGTGTCGGCAGGTAAGCGACGAGATCGATCAGCTGGGTGACGAGCGGCGGTGTGAGCACGAAAAAAACCGCCCCGGCCAGAAGGGTGAACACACCGTAGAGCACGACGACCGCGGTCAGCCGACGGCCGTTCAGGCGTTTTTCCATAATGGCCACCACGGGCCGCAGAATGAGGGCCAGCACGCCGGCGGTGGCCAGCGGCCAAAGCACGTGGGAAAAAAGCGCCAAGAGCTTTCCGAGTACGTGGAAAGCACCCACCAGGGCCGCGGCTCCGGCCAGTAACGAAAGCAAGGTGAGCGAGCCTCCGATCAGCCGGCGCTGTCCGGGGCTTAGCAGTGGGGAAGGGGTTTCTTCAGTCACGGAATTCGGTGGCGGCTTTCGTTTCCTGG
>JBEGJD010000286.1:0-10474 GCA_041184765.1 Verrucomicrobiota bacterium
GTCTCCTCTGCCGCACGGTTGGACTCAGCAGCCCGGGCGGGCGTGAGCAACGGCACCAGCGCCAACGCCAGCAGCGACGGAAGATCAAAACGGTTCCGTAGACGCATCAGAGCCTCCATGGTGCGCGGGTGGCGATGCCGAGCAGCCGGTTGGCTTCGTCGTCACCGGGGAAGGTTTCCGCAACGGGATCCCAGCGGAGCCGGCGCCCGAGTTGCTTCACGATGCCGCCGAGCAGCAGGACGCTGGCGGAACGGTGCGCTACATTCTCGTCGCAGATCGTACGGCGCCGCGTGCGCACGCACCGCAGAAACTCGTCGGCGTGGCCGTCGTTGCGGGGCAGATGAACCTCATCCGGCCGCAGCGGTTCACGCACGATCGAACCGGGCGAGGACACGATGACGTTGCGGTCTACGGCGATGCGGCCCTCCGTGCCGACGAAGCAGGCGCCCCCCTCGCCACCGACCGTCGGCTCGTCGGGGTGAGGACGGCCACGGACGACCACGCCGCTCGCGTAACGGAAGCCCGAACGCCCCTCCTCGACAAAGAGCTCCACCGGGCCAGTCGCATCGGCGTCGCACGCCCACTGGATGATGTCGGTGTGATGCTGCCCCCAATTGAGTTCTCCGAGGTCGAAGCGGTGGGCGCCGGCGTTGCCGTCGAACGGGATCGCGGGCGCGGGGCCGAGGAACAGATCCCAGTCGAGATCATCGGGCACCGGCTTGGGCGGGCCCGCCGGACGCCGCGGCCAGGCGATGGCGCCGCCGTCGCGGTGGCACCAAACCTCCTTCAGCTTCCCGATGCGGCCACTGCGGACGAGCTCGCAGGCGAGCCGGAATTTCCCGCCGTACTCGCTCCGCTGCTGGGTACCGGCTTGGTAAACCCGCCCATGCCGGCGCACCGCGGCGCGCACGGCCTGGCTTTCGCGAACCGTGCAGGCGGTAGGTTTCTCGCAATAGACGTCCTTGCCAGCGCGTACGGCCATCACGGCCATCACGGCGTGCCAGTGCGCGGGCGAGGCGATGAGCACGGCGTCGATGTCGTCGCGTGCGAGGACGGCGCGAAAATCGACCTCACTGGCGCAGGCGCGGGCGGACTCACGCCCGATCCGGGAGGCATAGTGCGCGTCGACCCGCTCGCGGGCCGGATCGCGCCGGCTGCGGCGGACATCGCAGACGGCGAGCACCTGCACGTCGGAGCGACCCAGAAAGCCTCCCGCGACATAAGTCCAGGCGCCACCGAACAGATGGCCACCGCCTTGGCCACCGACGCCGATGAAGCCCATCGTGATGCGCTCGCTGGGTGGCACGGCGCCGCCGCGACCGAGCGCGGAGGCAGGCACGATAGTCGGGAACGCCACGGCACCGGCCGCGGCTACGCCTTGGCGCAGGAATTGACGGCGGGAAACCCGGCGGGGCGACGCAAGGGGAGGCATCGGCCGGCGATGGAGCGCACGCGTTGCTTCCGCGGCAAGCGCGAAGCTCCTCAGCACGCGGTTGAACATGGGCGCGTTTTCCCGCTCACTCCGACCGCCCCGCTTTTCCCATGACGAAATACCTCATCACCCTCGCCCCGCTTGCCATCCTCGCCGGCCTGATCGCGGCCAGCGCGGACGATAAACCGCAGCCGATCGGCTACTCCGACACCCCGCTGATTCCGGGCACCAAGTGGAAGGTGCACGACATTGACCGTCCGCGTCCGGCAGCGGTGGCTCCCGGCGCTAAGCAAGGCGAGGCGCCCGCCGACGCCATCGTGATCTTCGACGGCAAGGACACCAAACAACTCTACAGCCGCCGGAAGGGAGACGCGACCGGCAAGCATCCTTCGCCGTGGAAAATCGAGAACGGCGAACTTCTCGTCGACGGCGGCGATTGCTGGACGCACCTCGAGTTCGCCAGCTGCCAGCTGCACCTCGAGTGGAAGAGCGAGCCGCACACCAAGGGCAACTCCCAGAAGAAGGGTAACGGCGGCGTCTTCTTCATGGACCGTTACGAGAGCCAGATGCTCGACTGCGACAACAACCCGACCTACGCCGACGGCATGGCTGGCGCGGTTTACGGCCAGACCCCGCCGCTCGTGAACGCCGTGCGCAAGGCCGGTGAGTGGCAGGTTTACGACATCGTCTTCACCGCCCCGAAGCTGCAGGACGGCAAGGTCGTCGAGCCCGCGCGTATCACGACCTTCCTCAACGGCATCTGCGTGCAGAACAACACGGCCCTCATGGGCCCGACGCTGCACAAGAAGGCGACCAACTGGGACGGGAAGTTCCCCGCGAAGGCTTCATTGCGCTTCCAAGACCACAAGAACGAGCCGCCCGTGCGCCTGCGGAACATCTGGGTGCGCCCGCTGCCCTGAGCGAGGGATTGGCTAACAGTAGGGATAGGAAGATCGCGGAGCGGTTGGTCCGTATCCGCGGGATACTGTATTACTCTGCTTCGGAATCGCGTCCTCTTGCGAAGATTACCGTCAGACGCGATTTCAGCATAGTCCGCGGCGGGCGGCCGCGGCTACACCGGACGCCTTTCGTCCGGAAATGCCGGACCAACGGTCGTCAAGAAACGCGTGCGGTGTAGCCGAGGGTGTTTACCCGCCGAAGGCTTGGCGAAGGCGGGTTCCCTCGGATGAGCGGGCTTCCTTCCGCCAATTCCACTCACTCCCTTTCGCTTTCCCTCATCCCTCCCAGCGCGGCGCAGCCTGTACGACGCTGCGGTCGCGGCGGAGCCGCACTGGAAAAGGACTACTTCTTCTTCGGCGCGGGCTTCGGGTCGAGGTTGGCCGCCAGCTGCTGGGGCGTGACCTTCGACTCGATACCGCCGGCCGGCACCTCAGCCTTCGCGATCCACACGATCGCGTTGAGCACGACCTTGCGCTGGTTGTCGTCGCCCCAGTGGGCGTGCGTGTGGCCGCCGGTGAATCCGAAACCACGGCCGCCATCCGGGCGCTCGCGCACCCACATCATCGTCTCAACCCGGCCCGACGCCGCCACAATATGGGGATAAGGACCCTTGGGGTGCACGTAAGGCCCTTTGCGGACTTCGTCCGACGGACGCGCGGTGAGGATCGGCGTGATCCCTCCCTGGTTCTCGGGCCAACGCATGTTGAAATACCACTCGTCGCGATTGCTGAAGGGCTTCACGCCGCGGGCCACTGGGTGGTCGGGAAATGAGCGGTAATCCGGCGACCACATCGGATTGCAGGAATAGTTCGTCTCGTAGTGACCACCGATCCAACGGAGGAACTCCGGGCCTCCGTTGTTCGCCGGCACCTCGACGCCATAGTGCATGAAACCAAGCCCGACACCGCGGCCTGCGAGGCGGTCGAGCAAGGCCTTCCGCCCGCCTTCGAGGGCCGGATGCTTCGCGCCGCCGTCGCAGTAGATCACGATCGCGGCGGCGTCTTCGAGCACGGCGTCACTCGCGGGCCAGCCGTTGTCGTGCACTTCGACGCGCACGCCCTTCACGCCGGCAAGGCTCTGTTGGAGTAAAAGGCAGCCGGCGCGGAACTCATGCATCCCGGGCGGGTGACTGGGCTTGCCGGCGATAAGGACGATTTTCTTGTCGGCGGCATAGAGCGGCGTGAGCCCGAGGAGTAGGCAAAGGAGGAAGCGTTTCATGGGGATCAGGGTGCCGTGAAGCCTGCCGGCACGATAACGCGGCGCACAACCGCAAATCTCCGCAGCGTTACTCCGGGCGGGAGTCTACCGCCCAACTAATCCGCAACCTCAGCCGCGGCTGCACCAACGCAGGAAACCGCCGCTCAGCGGTTCTCGTGCACGACCTTCGCCGGCGGGAAGCCGTTGAAGTAGGTCGCGCTGGCGTGGCTGTAGGCGCCGATGTTGACGCTATAGACGAGGTCACCGCGCTCGAGGTCGGGGAGATTCTCGGCCATCGACACCACATCGAGAGCGTCGCAGGTCGGGCCGAAGACCGAGCAGATGCTCGTCGGCCCCTTCTTGAACGCCTTCACCGGGTACTTGCAGTGGTCGAAGATCACACCCGAGTACGTGTGGTACACGCCGTCGTTGATGTAGTAGCAGCTCTTGCCGTCCCGGACGGCCTTGCCGGTGACCTCGGCGACCGAGATGCCGCAGGGGGCCGCGAGGAAGCGGCCCGGTTCCGCCAGCACCTGGATGTCCTTAGGGAACAGCCGGTCGATCTCGGTGTTGATCACCTTCGCCAGCTCGCGGAACGGCCGCACCGTCGAATCGTAACGCGCGGGGAAGCCGCCGCCGATATCGAGGAGGTTCATCTTCGTGTAGCCGCGATCGCGCGCCTCCTGGAAGATGTTGGCCGTGAGGTTCAGCGCCTGGACGTAGTTGTCGAAATTCGTCGTCTGGCTGCCGACGTGGAAACTGATGCCCTCCACCGTGAGACCAGCGCGATCGGCCTCGAGGATCAGATCGACGGCCTCGCCCGGTGCGGCGCCGAACTTGGACGAAAGCTCCACCATCGCGCCGGTGTTGGGAACCTTGAGGCGCAGCGCGAGGCCGGCGTCGGGCGCGTGCTTGCGGATCTTATGGATCTCCTCGCGGTTATCGAAGGTGACGAGCGGCTTGTACTTGTTGAGCTCCTCCAGGGTATCGGTGGGCTTGGTCGGATTGGCGTAGATGATCTTGTCCCAGATCCACTGTTGCCGCTCCTTCGCGGGCAAGTGGCGGATGTTCTGATAGACCACCTGGAACTCCGGCATCGAGGCGACGTCGAAGCTCGCACCCTCCTCGAAGAGGGTGCGGACGATCATCGGATCGGAGTTCGCCTTCACGGCGTAATAGACCTGTACGCGGGGCAGGTGACGGCGGAACTCGCGGTACGCTTTGCGGAGCGCGTCGTGGTCGATGACGAAGAGCGGCGTACCATGCCGCCGCGCCAGCTGCTGCAGCCGGGGAAGAGGGATCATCAGAGGAAAATCAGCCCGCGTCGGTGACGAGGAAGTTTTTAAACTGCCAAGGATCCCGCAAATCGAGGTCCGGCTTGTTGTGGCGGACGAAGGTCTGGTCGCGGCCCTTGAGCGGGGTCCAGTCGGAGGACTTCGAGATGAAGCGGCCGAGGTAGGGCCGGGAGACGCCGAGGATGTACTCGTGCGGCATGTCGTCGGGGACCACCACGCCCCGCTCGGGGTTCTCGATCATCCACATCGACGCGGCGACCACCGAGATGGCGACCTGCATCGTGGTCGCATTCTGGTGCGGAACAAGGCGGCGCGACTCCTCGATGCTCAGGTCGGAGCCGATCCACCAAGAGTTGTAGGCGTGGCCCATGATCAGCGCGCCGAGGATATCGGAGCCGGCGGTGATCTCATCGTTCATGATGCGCTGGTTGGCGTTCAGCTTGTAATTATAACCGCGCATCTCGTTCAGCGAGGCGATGGCCTCGTCGCACGGGCAGTACGCGTAGTGCATCGTCGGCCGGTAAACGGCCTTCTTGCCGTCCCAGACGGTGAGCTTGTCGGAGATGGTGAACGCCTCGCCGTGGCGGACGACCATGCCGAGGATGTCGTAGTCGGGCACCCAGGATCGCACCCAGGTGTTGATGCCCATGCGGGCGAGGCAGATCTGGTTGCGCGGCCCCTGCTTGTGCTGGAACGCGTGCGCGGGGAGTTGCTTCTCGTGCGTACCCCAGCCCATCTCGGCGGTCGTGGTGCCCTCCTCGCGGAAGCCCTCGATGCTCCAGGTGTTCACGAACTCGTCCACCTGCTTCGGCTGGTCGGTGATCTGCGTGTCGCGCTCGGAACAATGGATGACCTTCACGCCGAGCTCGTGCGACAGGTGGTTGAACTGCTGGGTCCGGATGAGTTCCTCAAGCTTCTCGGCGGCGCGGCCCTTGACCTTGCGGTCCGCGATCAGGCTCTGGCCGATGTCGATCAGGCCCTGCTTCACGAAGTGCGAGATGAGGCCAGGGTTGGCGCCGTGCTCGATCACGGCGGTCGGACCCGGCTCGCTCCAGCGCGAGATCATGCGCCGCAGGTTCATGTGGCGCCAGTAAAGCGTCTTTTCCGTCGGATGCTGGTTCGGGCCGGCGGCGTAAGGGTCCCACAGCTCGGTCGACGTGTTGATGTACTTCACGCCGTGGTCGTGGCACCACTGGAGGATCTCGCAGGCGTCGATGTTCCACGCCAGGTCGATGATGAGGTCGCCGCGGCTGGCGTGCTTCGCGAGGAGACGACCCATGTTCTCGCGCGTCACGCGGTCGCGCACGAAGCGCACGCCTTTCGCCGTCCAGCGCGCGAGCTTCGCGGTACGATCCTCGAAATCCATGATCGTGACGTTACGGGCCGGCACCTTGAGGTGCTTGAAAAGGATCGGGAGCGTGCACTCCGCGACCGCGCCGTAACCGACGAACAGGATCCGCTGATTGAATTCGATCATGATTTTTCGAGGAGGATTGCCCGCGGAATGTGCGGACACGCGTCGAAGACTGACAAGAGTTTTCCCCGTCGCAAACGACGCGCGCGAAAAACGCCGCGGCCCGCGCGGACCTCAGGCGAGGCCCGCCGTCTCTTCAAAGCCGCACCAAAGATTCATGATCTGCACGGCCTGGCCGCTCGCGCCCTTCATCAGGTTGTCCTCGGCCGACGTGATTACGAAATTACCGGTGCGCGGATCATGCACCGCGGAGATATCGACGCGGTTGGTGCCCACGACGTGCGCGGTGTCGGGCGTCTCGCCGCTCGCGAGCACCTGCACGAAGGGCCGGCCCGCGTAGGCCTCGCGCCAGACCGCGTATGCGCGCTCGATCGTCGCGCCCGGCGCCGCTGGCACGGTGATGGTCGTGGCGATGCCGCGCCGCATCGGCGCGAGATGTGGGTTGAACTGGATCGCGGTGCGCGCGCCGGCGAGGACCGCGAGCTGCTCCTCGATCTCGGCGAGGTGCCGGTGTTTTACCAGACCGTAGGCCTTCATGCTCTCGGCGCGTTCGCAGAAAAGATACGCTTCCTCCGCCTTTTTGCCGGCGCCGCTCACGCCGCTGCACGAGTTCACCACGATGTGCTCGCGCGAGACGACGCCCGCGCGTAGCAACGGCACGAGCGGCACGAGGATGCTCGTCGGGTAGCAGCCGGGCGCCGCGACCACGCGCGCTTCTTTCCGCCACACGGGCGGGGTGAGCTCGGGCAGCACGAATCGTGCGTGGGGCAGCAGCTCGGGAGCGTGGTGCTTGCCGTAGTACTTCTCGTAAGTCGCGAGGTCGGCGATGCGGAAGTCGGCGCTGAGGTCGATCACCCGCTTGCCCGCGGCCGCGAGCGCGCTCGCGTAGGCCGCCGCCGCGCCGTGCGGCAGCGCGAGGAAGAAAAGGTCGATGTCACCCGCGGCCAACGCCGCCGGGTCGGAATCCGTGAACGTGAGCCCGCGGTCCGCTCCGCGCACCGCCGGGATGACCGCCGCGAGCGGCTTGCCCGCCTGGCTGCGGGAGGTGACCGCCGCGAGCGTGACCCGCGGATGATTCAGCAGAAGACGGACGAGAACCTCGCCCGAGTAACCGGATGCGCCGACGATGCCGACTTTCATGGACGGCGAAATTCACGCGCGAAAAGCGGGGAATCCAGACAGATCTGGATTCCCCGCCGGGAAAAGTCCGCCGGGCGGCGCGCGGGCACCCGGACTGCTTCGTCAGAAGGAGAACGAGTAGCCGATGGTGCCGACCGTCTTTCCGACCGCGAGCGAGTTGGCCGATTTTCCGAAATTGCCCTGCTTCGTGTAGGCGTCGCTGCCCTTGGTGTACTGCAGGCCGAGGACAATCTTCGACTCCTTCGTCACTTGGAAGGGCATCGAGA
Organism: Verrucomicrobiota bacterium; assembly: GCA_041184765.1. GTDB lineage: Bacteria > Verrucomicrobiota > Verrucomicrobiia > Opitutales > Opitutaceae > ER46. The sequence continues at coordinate 7,765 of JBEGJD010000286.1, forward strand.
GGCCGATGAGCCAGTAATCACCCCAGGACTTGACCGCGGGTGACGAACCATTGGCGGCGTCGTTCAGGAGGAAGGTACCGTACGTGGCGGTGATTCCGAGCTCGGAGCCGATTTCCTTCATCGGAACGGCGTAGGCCGCGGAGAACTCCCACGTAGCGCCCTCGAGGACGATATCGTAGTAAACCTTCGGAGTGAACTTCACGCCCTCGACAGTGTAGTTGAACGCGAGGCTCGGTTCGAACGTCGAGCGGTAGAAACCGGCGGCCGTCGGGGCCGACGGATAGAAATAGGCGGTGATGCCGGGCACAAAGCTCATGTCCTTGCCCAGGGCGATCGAGTAGGAGCCGTAGAGGTCGATCTCGGGATCGGAGCTGTCCGGGACTTTTTTTCCGTCGAACGGCTTGCTCGCCCAGACACCGAAGGTGAGGTCACCGGCCACTCCCTCCACCATGGGCTGGAACGCGGCGCTACTCAGGCGCTGGCCGCGGAACATGTAGTCGGAGACCAAAGTACCGGTGGCGGTGAATGAAACCGCCGGAGCGGCGGCGGGAGCCGGGGCCGCCGCCGGGGCGGGAGCCTGCGCCCGGGCGAGACCGCCCGCGATGATTCCTACGAGAGCAAACGTGATTTTCTTCTTCATGGGTTGCGTGGTTTTGATGCCTCCAAAACGGAGATGGGGCACCCAATAGCAAACCGCGGGCCAACTTCGCGCCCGCCCTTTTCGGAGCCGTAAAACCGCCGGGATAAGTGTGCCGCCAACTCCGTTACCGTCGGACTCATCCAGGCCGGCGCAAGCCGCCTTGTTTCGCCTCCGCCGGGCTGCTTGGCTCAAGGCGTGGAGACGATCACCGCACCTCTCGCAGCGCCCGACTGCGCTCTACCAGAGGTGGTGGTGCGCGTGGATCGCGCCACCCTTAGTCTTCGCTCATGGCGGGCTGCCGCCGAGGACGGTGTCGAGTTTCGCTTCGAACTGGAGGTCGCCTTGCGGCACGGAGCCACGGTGTTCCAGTCGCCCACGGCGCGCTACGTCCTTGCTCAGCTGCCGGAGCCGTTGCTCCAGATACCCCTCGATTTACCCTCCTCCGCTGCGGCCGGTATCGGCTGGGCCATCGGCAACTCGCACCTTGAGCTCGCGGCCGAAGCAGAGCGCATGCTGACCCCGGACACTCCCGAGACGCGGGCCCTGCTGGACCGCCTCAAAGTGGAATACTCGCCGGCGCACGAAGTTTTCCGACCCGGGCGTTTCGCTCGCAAAGGCCGGCCACCAAGCGATCTCGGCCCGGGTCACCGGCACGCGCCGGATTCAAGACCCGCCAAATAAAAAACCGGCTTTCGCCGGTTTTGGTGCGGAAAGAAGCGGCCTTGCTTCGGTCAGCGCCGCACCGTGGCAGTCCGCTCGCGACGAACCGCGGAGAAACGCGCAACGAGCATCCAAGCCGCCACTCCAAACACGACGACACACGCGAGTGTGGCGACGGGGTGAGCACCCAGATGGGTAAAGTCCCAGGCAAACTCTCCCCCGCCCTCGTGTCCGTCATGCCCAGGATGCGCCAACGCCACGGAGGCGATAAGGTTCGAAACGGCAACGAGCGGAAGCAGACGGCGGAAGAGAAAGCTCATACGGCGGAAAAAAGCGGCCCCCGCGTCACGTGGCCACTAAAAATTCGGGAGCACCCCGGGGAGCAGGCCGCCCACACGGCCGGGGCCGGAATTAACCGCGCAGGGTGCCCGCGGCTTTCTCGGCGAGGAAGCTGGCGTAGGTTTTTTCCAGCCCTTCGCGCAGGCCGATGCGAGCGCGCCAGCCGAGGGCGTTCATACGGGCGACATCCATCAATTTCCGCGGAGTGCCGTCCGGTTTGGTCGGATCCCAGACGATGCGACCGCTATAGCCCGTCGCCGCAGCGACCATTTCGGTGAGCTCGCGGATCGTGACATCCGTGCCCGTGCCGACGTTCACCCAGTCGGGCGGCTGAGGCAACTTCAGCAGGAAGGCGCAGGCGTCAGCGAGGTCGTCGACGTGCAAAAACTCCCGGCGCGGAGATCCTGTACCCCACGCCCCGACCTCGGGTCGTCCGGCCTCCTTGGCCTCGTGGAAGCGGCGGATCAGCGCCGGCAAAACGTGGGAGTTTTGCGGGTGATAGTTATCCGCCGGCCCATAGAGGTTGGTCGGCATCGCCGAGTGGAACAGCACCCCGTGCTGCTTGCGGTAATACTGGCAGAGCTTGAGGCCGGCGATCTTCGCGATCGCGTAAGCCTCGTTGGTCGGCTCCAGCGCGCTCGTGAGCAGGCAATCCTCGGGCATCGGCTGAGGCGCGTGCTTCGGATAGATGCAGGAACTGCCGAGAAACAGCAGCCGCCCCACTCCGGAGCGGAAGGCCGAGTGCACGGTGTTCGCCGCGATCGCGAGGTTTTCGAACAAGAACTCCGCCGGGTAGGTGTTATTGGCGTGAATGCCGCCGACCTTGGCGGCGGCGACGATCACCGCGTCGGGTTTTTCTTTCGCGATGAGCGCGTCGACCGCGGCCTGGTTGGTGAGGTCGACCTCGCGTCGCGAGCGCAGCAGCAGTTCAACCCCCGGCTCCGCCCGGAAGCGCCGTACCAAGGCGGCCCCCACCATCCCATTATGGCCGGCGATATAGAGTTTCATGGCAGGTGGCCCACGGAATTCACGGAAACCACAGAAAACGGCACTCTGCGCATCAGGTTTCTG
>JBEGJD010000287.1:0-6339 GCA_041184765.1 Verrucomicrobiota bacterium
AACTGATGGCCGCGAACCGCAGCGAGATCGCGGTTCGCATTTTCCGCGCGGGAACCGAGCTCAACCTCCGCACCGTCGCCGTCTTCGCCCAGGAGGACCGGTTATGCATTCACCGCTACAAGGCCGACGAGGCCTACCAGGTGGGCCTGGGCAAGGGGCCCGTCGCGGCTTACCTCGACATCGACAGCATCATCGCGGTCGCGAAGGAGAAGGGCGTCGACGCCATCCACCCGGGCTACGGCTTCCTGTCGGAGAACGCCGAGTTCGCGCGCGCCTGCGCCCGCGCCGGCATCACGTTCGTCGGACCGCGACCGGAGCTGCTCGACATGATGGGCGACAAGACCGCGGCACGAGCGCTCGCGCAGCGCATCAACGTCCCGACCCTGCCCGGCACGGAGAACCCCCTCACCGATCGCGACGAGGCCCTGCGCACCGCAAAGGCGATCGGCTTCCCCCTGATCATCAAGGCCGCCTTCGGCGGCGGAGGCCGCGGCATGCGCGTCGTCCACCGCGCCGGCGACCTGACCAACCTGCTCGATGAGGCCCAGGCGGAGGCGGGCCGCGCGTTCGGCAATCCCGCCGTTTTCCTCGAGAAGTACATTCCGCGCGCCAAGCACATCGAGGTGCAGGTGCTCGGAGACCAGCACGGCAACGTCATCCACCTCCACGAGCGCGATTGCTCCGTCCAGCGCCGCCACCAGAAGGTGGTCGAGGTGGCGCCTTCGTTCGGCCTGCCGGAGAAGGTCGTCAACGAACTCTGCGACGCCGCCGCCCGCATCGCCCGTGAAATCCGCTACGACAACGCGGGCACGGTGGAATTCCTCTACGACCTCGACCACCACGAGTGGTTCTTCATCGAGATGAACCCGCGTATCCAGGTGGAGCACACGGTCACGGAGGTCATCACCGGCCTCGATCTCGTGCGCGCCCAGATCCTGATCGCACAGGGTCATTCGCTGCACTCCGACGAGGTCGGCATGCCGCGCCAGGCCGACATCCCGCGCAACGGCTACGCCATCCAGTGCCGGATCACGACGGAGGACCCCGAGAACAAGTTCATGCCCGACTACGGCCGCATCATCGCCTACCGCTCCCCCGGCGGCTTCGGCGTGCGGCTCGACGGCGGCATGGGCTACGCCGGCGCCGTCATCACGCCGTTCTACGACTCGATGCTCGTGAAGAGCATCACCAGCGGGCAGACCTACGACATCGCGCTCCGCCGCGCACTCCGCACCCTCAGCGAGTTCCGTATCCGCGGGGTGAAGACAAACATCCCGTTCCTCGAAAACGTCATTGCCCACCCCCAGTTCCGCTCGGGCCAGGCCACTACGACGCTCATCGACACGACACCGGAGCTGTTCGCCTTCAAGCCCCGCCGCGACCGCGCGACCAAGCTGCTGACCTTCCTCGGCAACGTCATCGTCAACGGCAACCCCCACGCCAAGGGCTACCGCCCCGACAAGCTGCTCCCTGCCGCACCGGTGCCCGCCGCCAACCATCAGGTCGCACCCGCGCCCGGCACGCGCCAGCTGCTCCTCGAGCTCGGCGCGCGCGACTTCGCCCGCTGGACCGCCCGCCAGAAGCGCCTGCTTGTGACCGACACCACGTGGCGCGACGCCCACCAGTCGCTCATGGCGACGCGCGTGCGCGGCTTCGACATGCTCGCCGTGGCCGATTCCCTCGCGCGACGCGCGCCCAACCTGTACTCGCTCGAGATGTGGGGCGGCGCGACGTTCGACACCGCGATGCGCTTCCTCAACGAGGACCCGTGGGAGCGCCTGCGCCAGCTCCGCGCCCGCGTGCCCAACATCTGTTTCCAGATGCTGTTCCGCGGCGCCAACGCCGTCGGCTACACGAACTACCCCGACAACGTCGTAGCCGGCTTCGTGAAGCACGCCGCGGCCAGCGGCATGGATATCTTCCGGGTCTTCGACTCGCTCAATTACCTGCCCAACCTGCGGGTCGCGATGGAGGCGGTGAATGACACCCACGGCGTCTGCGAGGCCGCCGTCTGCTACACCGGCGACATCCTCGACGACCGCCGCGACAAGTTCTCCCTCAAGTACTATGTCCGGCTCGCCAGGGAGCTGGAGAAGATGGGCGCGCACGTGCTCGCCATCAAGGACATGGCCGGTCTCTGCCGGCCCTACGCCGCGCAGAAGCTGGTCAAGGCGCTGAAGGAGGCGGTCGACCTGCCCATCCATTTCCACACGCACGACACCAGCGGCATCGCCGCCGCCAGCGTGCTCCGCGCGGCCGACGCCGGCGTGGACATCGTCGACCTCGCGCTCGCCGCCATGAGCGGCAGCACCTCGCAGCCGAATCTGAACTCCATCGTCGCCGCGCTCCGCAACACGCCACGCGACACGCAGCTCGACCTCGAGGCGCTCAACGAGTTCTCCGATTACTGGGAGGTCGTCCGCGACTACTACCGCCCCTTCGACACCGCGCCGCGCAGCGGCTCGGCCGAGGTGTATCTCCACGAGATGCCGGGCGGCCAGTACACCAATCTTAAGGAACAGGCCGCATCGATGGGCGTCGCCCACCGCTGGCCCGAGATCGCACGCACCTACGCCGAGGTGAACCAGCTGCTCGGCGACATCGTGAAGGTGACGCCCAGCTCCAAGGTCGTCGGCGACATGGCGCTCTTCCTCTTCAGCCGCGGCATCCGCCCGGCCGACGTCGTCAACCTCGAGCCCGGATCAGTTCCGTTCCCCGAAAGCGTCATCGACATGATGCAGGGCGGCCTCGGCTGGCCCGAGGGCGGGTGGCCGGAACGCGTTTCCCTCGTGGTGCTGGGGGAAAAACGTCACCGCGAAGCGCGCGCCAAATACGAGGCCGCGGGCAAAAAGAAACGCGGCGCCGGCGCGGCCGCCCTCGACCTCGACAAGGTCCGTGGCGAGCTCGCCGAGAAACTCCGCCGGCCCGCGACCGACGACGACGTTTACTCGCACCTGATGTACCCGCAGGTGTTCGCTGACTTCGCGAAACACTCCGCCGCCTACGGCGACGTTTCCGTGCTGCCAACTCCGGCGTTCTTCTACGGTCTCAAGCCCGGCGAAGAAATCTCCGTCAGCATCGAGGAGGGGAAGGTGCTCATCATCCGCCTCATCTCCGTCGGACAACCCGACAAGGACGGCCGCCGCGCCATCAGCTACGAGCTGAACGGTATCGCCCGCGAGACCTACATCGTCGACAAATCGATCTCGCCGAAGTCGAAGGCTCGGCCCAAGGCCGACCTCGCCGACCCGCGCCAGGTCGCCGCCCCGATTCCCGGCCTCATCGCCCAGCTCTCCGTCTCGGTGGGCACGAAGGTCGCGAAGGGCGACAAGCTCCTGATGATGGAGGCGATGAAGATGCAAAACACGGTTTACGCGCCGGTCGATGGCGTGGTGGCCGAGCTGCATGTCGCGCTGGGCGACACCGTCGAGTCCAAGGACCTGCTGCTGGTCGTGAAGCCGGCGTCGTGAGCGCCGCCGGAGGGCGGGCCGGCTTGAGTTCGCGGCGCGCCGGCCCAACGTTTCCTGCGGAATGACCCACCAACGGCTCAGGCTGCCGGGCGACTTCGAGCGGGAGACGACCGCGCCGACCGTATGGCTGGTAAGCGCTCTCGCCGGTGTATTCGTCATCCAGTTCGCCCTTGAGCTGGCTTCCGGCGGGACCAACGGCGGGCTGGCGGATGGACTTGCCCTCTCCACGGGAGCCTTGAGGGAAGGTCGCTGGTGGACGCTGTTCACGTTCTGGCTCGTGCACAGCACGGCCAACATCTTCCACGTGGGCTTGGTGATCGGGGGACTCGTGCTTCTGGGACGCGAGCTGCGCGACCAACTTGCCCCCAAGGCGATGCTCAGCGTGTTCGGTCTCGGTCTGCTCGGAGGAGCGCTTTGGTGGACGGCGGCCAATTGGACCCGGAGCGGCGAGCTCCTGGGCGCGACGGCGGGAGTTTACGCGTTGCTCGTACTTGCCGCGCGGTTCTCCCCGGAGCGCGAAGTGCGCTTTCTGCTGCTTTTCCTCTTTCCCGTGACCCTGCGCCTGCGCCACCTGCTTGGGGGCCTGCTCGCGCTGGACGGGCTGGCCTTCGTGTTGACCGACCTTTTCGGCCAGCCGTTGCCCTTCGAATACGCCGCGTCCTCGCACCTTGGTGGCATGGCCGCCGGCTGGATCGCTGGCCGCCGCCTCGTTTCACCTGCCGCGGCGGAAATCCCGGAGGCGGCGGAAGCCCCCTCGCCTGTTGCCGCGGAAACCGCCCCCGAGCCGCGCACGGCCACCCAACTCCGCGCCGATGTCGACCGCGTGCTGGACAAGATCAGCGCCCGGGGGTTGGGTGCCCTAACCCCGGATGAAAGACGCACGCTCGACGAAGCCAAGCACCTGCTAGATCGCCGTTGAGTCCCGCTTCCAGTTCGCGCGAAACACCCGCTCCGAAAAACTGTCCCAACTTCGCATGACACACCGTCCCCTCATCGGCCGCCTGGCGACCGCGCTGCTGCTCCTGCTCCTGGCCGCCTCTTCGGCCTGGTCCGCCACCGACCGCCGGAAGTTCACGACGTCGCCGACCCTGGCCGCCGAGGCCAACGCACTCATCAAGCTGCTGGCCGAGCTGCACTACAACCGCGACGCGGTGAACAACACCGACTTCGCGCAGGTGATCCCTGACTTCATGGGCGACCTCGACAGCCAGCGACTCTTCTTCCTCGGCAGTGACCGGAAGCGGTTCGAGGACGAGTTCGGCAAAAGCGTGTTCTACAACGCCGCTTTTCTCGGCAACATCAACGCGGCCTACGAGATCTTCAATGTCTACGACGAGCGGGTCCGGGCACGACTGGAGTGGATCATGGCGGAATTGGCGAAGGACTTGGACCTCTCCGCGCGCGAGACCTACGGTATCGACCGCCAGCGCGAGAAGGCCCCCTGGCCCGCGGACGCGGCGGCGGCCGACGACTTGTGGCGCCGGCGCCTGAAGTTCGAAGTCGTTCAGGAGATCCTGGCAAAGAAGACCCCGGAAGACGCCCGGGCGCAGGTGCGCAAGCGCTACGAACGCATGCTGAAGAACCTCGGCGAGATCGAGGGCAACGACCTCGCGGAGATGTTTCTGTCCTGCATCGCGCGACTCTACGACCCGCACTCCACCTATTTCTCCGCCGCCACCTACGAGGACTTCGGCATCCAGATGAAGCTGCAGCTCGTGGGCATCGGCGCCCTGCTGGGCGTCGAGGACGACGTCTGCGTCGTTAAGGAGATCATTCCCGGCGGCCCTGCCGATCTGGGACGCGAACTGAAGCCCAACGACAAGATCATCGCTGTCGCCGAGAAGGGCGGCGAGCCGGTCGAGGTCTACGGGCTCAAGATCCGCAAGATCGTCGACAAGATCCGCGGCAAGAAGGGCACCGAGGTCGTCCTCACTGTGCAGCCGGCCGACGCCGCCGACAGCTCCGTCCGCAAGCAAATCACCATCACGCGCGACAAAGTGAAGTTGAACTCGGCGCGCGCCCGCGGAGCGGTGTTCGACCTCCCCGACGCCGACGGAACCATTCAGCCCTACGGAGTAATCACGCTGCCGGCTTTCTACGGGCCGGCCGACGAGGGAGACACCGACGGCGAAAAGACCACGGCCTCGCGCGACGTCGCCCGTCTTGTCGGCCAACTCACCGGGCAGGGCGTCAAGGGTATCGTGCTCGATCTCCGTCGGAACGGCGGTGGCTTCCTCACCGAGGCCATTGAGCTCGCGGGACTATTCATCAATCGAGGCCCGGTCGTTCAGGTGAAAAACTACAACGGGGAAATCCAGGTCGATAGCGATCGCGACAGCCGGATCATTTACAGCGGCCCGCTGGCGGTCCTTGTTGACCGCTTCAGTGCCTCCGCCTCCGAAATCGTCGCCGGCGCCCTGCAGAACTACGGCCGGGCGATCATCGTCGGCGACAGCTCGACCCACGGAAAAGGTTCCGTGCAACAGGTCATCGAGATGAAGCAGGTCTCGCGCGCCCTCTCCCTCGCGGCGAAGACCGGGGCCGCAAAGCTCACCATCCAGAAATACTACCTGCCGAGCGGCGCCTCCACGCAACTGAAGGGTGTGGTTCCCGACATCGTTCTGCCCTCGATCGAGGACTTCCTGCCGATTGGCGAGGCCGACCTGCCACGCGCGTTGGTTTGGGACCGTATTCCGAGCAGTTTTTTCGAAGGCGAACCCCTTAATGCGAAGGTACTGAGCCCGTTGCTTGAGAGGAGCCGCGCCCGTCAGGCCAGTCTCGAGGAGTTCGCCTACCTGCGAAGAGTGGTGGACCGCTTCAAGCTGCGGCAGGAGCAGAAGCAAATTTCCGTGAACCTCGAGGAACGCCG
>JBEGJD010000288.1:0-5892 GCA_041184765.1 Verrucomicrobiota bacterium
TCACGGCTCGCCGAGGTGCTTCGCGAGGAAGCCGAGGAAAATGGAGCGAACGTCGAGCGGCAGCGGCTTCTTCGACCATTTCTCCAGATCGAAGGTGTGCCCCACGCCGTCGATCAGGAGCAACTCATGCCGGGCCCCGCGTTCGCGGGCGACGCGGTCGAGTTCCTCGGCCTGCAGGTAGTCCACGGTGGCGTCGGCTTTTCCATGGAGAGTCAGCAACGGCACGCTGTCGCGCCGCACGTGGTTCACGGGCGAGGCCAGCTTGAGCACGGGCGCGCTGTTGTCGGTCGCGCCGTAGACCTTCAGCGCGGAGGGCGACCACGCGCGCAATTCGCCGGGCACGCCGGCCGGGCTCACGTCACGGCGCGTGATGATGTTGGTGATGCCGTACATGTTCACCGCGCAGCGCACCGCGCTGGAAATACCCGGGTAAGGAGTATCCACGCCAACCGGCTCCAGCCCTTCGGCACCGGCCGTCAGGGCCACCATCAATGCGAGGTGGCCGCCGGCGGACCCACCCGCGACGGCGATCCGCGCGGGATCGATGGAGTAGCGCGCAGCGTTGGCGCGCAGGAAGCGCACGGCGTTCTTGCAGTCGAAAAGGTTGGTGGGCCACGCGCCGTCGCCGAGACGGTAGTCGATGCTCACCGCCACGTAGCCCGCCGCGGCCGAAGTGCGGCAGATGTTGTCGGCCCGGGCCTCGTTCTTCGTGCCTCCCGTCCAGCCGCCACCATGGATCCAGACGAGCGCGGGGTGTTTACGGCCGTCGGCGCGCGGTGCAGGCTGGTAAACGTCGAGTTTTTCCGCGCGACCGGACGCGAGGTAGGAAACATCCTTCGTGACGCGCACTCCGGAGTCGGCGGCGCGGGCGGTGAACACAGATCCGAACAGGACAAGCGCTGGTATCAGTCGGGAGACGAGGCGGGCGGGGTGCTTCATGGGAGAAGGCGAAACGGAGGTGGTTTATTTCGCGGCGTCGAAATGGGAAATGATGCGGTAGGTACGCTCGTTAATGCGGCGCATCGAGGCGAGCAGATCGCCGTAGGGCTCGTAGCGGTTGCTCACGATGCCTTTGTTGGCGTCGCGGTTCGAGGGATCGGCGCGGGTGTCGTCGGGATCGTTGTCGATGTACTTGAACCAGTGCCAGCCGACACAGGCGCGCGTCTCCAGCAGGCTGAGGGTGAAATTCTCGTAGAAAAGCCCGCGGTCGCGCTGGGTCTTCACCACCCAGCCGGCGCCACTCACGTTCGCGAGGCCGGGCACGTCCATGCCTTTGGCATACCATTCCGTGACGAGAAACGGGCGGCCCGACTCCCGCTCCCACATGGCGACCTGCTCCCGGTCCGCCGACCACGCGTGGTAATAATTGACCGCGATCACGTCGAGGTGCCGGCCGGCCGCGCGGAACGTCTCCGGGTAACGCAGCTGACCGCCGTGCAGCCGCGAACCGAGCACCAGGTGGTTCGGGTCCACGCGCCGGATCGCGCGCGTGACAATCCCGAGATAGCGGTCAACCACGAGCTCGACGAAGGTCTCGCGGTCGGCGTCGGTGATGTCCGCCGCGGTGGCCGCGGCCCCGCGCCGCCCGCGCAAGAACGCGAGCGCGGCGGCATGGCCGGGATCGCCCTCCGGCAGCGCGAGGTAGCTCGCGAGCATCTCGCGCTTCATCGGCAGCTCGTTGTCGGTGAAGTGTCCCACCAGCCACGGGTCGTCACGTGTGGCGGCAAGCTGGCGCGCGTGCTCCTCGCAGAACGCCTCGAAGCCGGGGTCGAAGACGAAGATCGTGTCCTTGGGATAACCCGTGTTCCCCGGCCGCTGGTAAGTGCCACCGCGTTTGCGCCCGTAGGAGCTCATGAAGTTCCAGATGAGCGTGTAAGCGAGTCGACGCGGTGCCGCGCGCAGGCGCTCGGTGTCGGACCACGCCCCGAGACCGTTGAATCCGTTGGCGTGCAGCAAGTCAGCCGTCCCTGCCGCCCAGCCCGACTCCCCGCCGAAACGACGCGCAACCTCGGACTCGGCGGCCGGAGTACGACCCATGGAGACCGACACGATACCCCGGTGGATGAAGCGCCCGCCGGCAGGGTCGATCAGCCACCAGCGGCCATCGATCTTTTCGGCCCGAAAGAAACCCGTGGCCCGTGCGGGGCGCGCGACGAGCCCGCCGTAGGCGTTCAAGCCGGTTTCGGCCGGGGCCGCGGCAAGGCCCGGAAAATCGGCGAGCGTGCGGGTCGGCCGCGCCTTCCACTCCGAGGTGGGCTTGGTGGCGACGAGCACGGACTCGGCGGCTCCGGCGAGGGAGGAGGCGATGACAAAAAGCGAAAGCCAGGCGAGACGGGGCACCCCAGCATGCAAAGCCGTCGCCGGCGTCTCGACGACGCGAAAAGCCGCGCCTCGGTTGACCACGCACCCCAGCGCGCTGGCGACGCTTTCCCAATTGCCACGCGCAAAACCGTTCCCGAAATCCTCGCCGCCCCTTGCCGCCAACCCATGCACCTCACCGCACCCTTCCCGCGCGCCATCGCTTCCCGCCGCCCCGTCCCGAGGTGAACGATTTCACCCCGGACTCCGTTGTACCGGCACCGGTAAACCAAGAGCATCCTACAAACCTACTTCCCCTCCACGCATGAACCTGAACCCCTCCCTGCCCCGCTGGTCGCGACGAGCGACCCTCCTCACCGCCGCCCTTCTCGTGTCGGTCGAAACCTGCGGCGCGCAAACGAGCACTTCCGCCGCGCCCGACGCCGCGACCCTGGCGCGCTGGGACAGGAACAAGAATGGGCGGCTCGATCCCGACGAGCTCGCCGCGAAGCAGGCCGAGGACGCGCGGGCGAACGACTCCGTGATTCTCACCCCGTTCGAGGTGAAATCGGACGCCTTCGACACCTACGAGGCGACCAACACCAACTCGATCACCGGCACCAACACGGCCCTCGGCAAGACCCCCCTCGACGCCAAAGTCTTCAACCGCCAGCTCATGGACGAGATGGGCGTGGTCGACATGACCGAGATGCTCTCGAAGCTCGGCGGTCTCGGCTCCGCGATCATCGGCGGCGGCAACGAGGACGTCCGCGGCGACCTCGAGGGCGACCGGCAGGACCCCAAGAGCATGACGATGCGCGGGCTGCAGATTAACAATCCGCGCCGCGACGGTTTCCTGCGGTCCGACACGACCCTGCTGGACTCGTTTGACATCGAGCGCGTCGAGGCGATCGGCGGCTCCAACTCGCTGCTGTTCGGTTCCGGTGACGCGGGCGGCGTGGTGACGAGCGCCTCGAAGCGCGCGTACCTGAACCGCCGGCCGACCACGACCTTCGCCGCCACGGGGGACTCGGAAGGAACGAGGCGATACACTTTGGACTTCCAGGCGGGCTATAAATACGCCGCGTTTCGTCTGAACGCCGTGCGCGGCGACACCAAGTATTTCCGCCCCGGTACCCAGCAACGGAACGAGGGCCTGCACCTTTCCGGCACCCTCCAGCCCTGGAAGCGCCTCCAGATCCGCGGTGAGTGGCGTCATTTCACGCGCGACACCATCTTCGCGCAGGCCGTCACGGTACGGGCTCCGACGACTCTGAAGCTCCCCACGGGCGAACTCGTCGACAACCAGAACACGCGTTACCTCGTGGCATTTCCCAATGTGAGCGAGCTCACCGGCGGTGCGTTCGATCTCACCAAGGTCGACTCGGCGATCGGCCCCTTTAACCGCGACGCCTACAAGAACGGCATCAAGTCGATCGTGGCGGAGGCCACGCTCGCCGAGGGCCTCGCGCTGCAGGTGCGCTACGGCCACGACGCCCGCATCAATGATCCCCTTCGGACGACCTCGACGACCATCTACGCCCCCGGTGCGCCCGGTAACAATTACGTCGATCCGGCTACCGGCCAGATCGGCACCAAGTGGGCGTTCAACCCGTCGATGAACGCCACGCCGTTCTTCACCGGCGCCCGCGGCTATCGCGCCGCCCTCGCCTACCAGAAGAATCTCGGCCGCTGGGGCCGCCACCAGGCCAGCGTGTTCTACCAGGATATGGAATCGTGGGTGAACCAGGAGCCGTGGCGCTTCTACGAGGCCGACGCCGCCGGAAACGTGATCCAGAACGCCGCGTTGATCACCAACACGGAGTCCGGCCGCACCACCCTTCCCACCGTTTGGATGCCCGCCTTCCCCGACAAGGTCATCGGGGGCGGCAGCTGGCCGTTCACTTCCCTCGTCCACCCCAACGGCAAGACCTACGTCTACCAGCCGCAGGTTTACGCGGGTGCCGTCCCGCCCACGAAGAACAACCCGCTCGGCCTGTCCGGCCCGATCAACGCGGCGACAGGCGAGAGCACCGTTACCGGCTTCTACCACGACGACACCAACGAGCGCAGCCACGGCTTCAGCTTGTTCAGCGAGTGGTGGAACGGCCGCATCGACACCATGGCCGGCTACCGCGCCGAGGAAGCCGCCGCGTTTCGCACCAACACCGGACTTAAGCGCGGCCCGATCACCTACGACAGCCTCACCACCGGCGCCGTCATCGACACACCGATCAAGGGCCTGCGGGTGTCGCTCAACTACTCGACGAACGCCAAGATCAACTTCGACACCACCCGTGACATCTACAACCAGCCGCTCCCGCCCGGCAAAGGCGTCAGCCGCGACATCGGCCTGAAGTTCGGACTCTGGGAACACCGCATCTCCGGCAATCTGAACTATTACGTCTCCGAGGCGCAGAATTTCACGGCCGGCCTCGGCGGCACCCAGAACGACGTCGACCCGGCCGGAATCAACGGCCGCAACGGCGGCGGGGCGTACACCTACAGCAAAACGTCCGACGGCTACAACCTGACCCTGTCCTCACGGCCGCTGAAGGGCTGGGAGGTGCGCGTCAACCTCGCCACGGCCAACGGCAGCGAGCGCACGGACGTCGTGCTGCCGCAGTTCTACAACGACCAATTCAACACCACCACCGTCGGCGGCCAGACCGTGGTCGGAGTGCGCGCCACCGCCGGCGCGGCGGTGACACCACTGCTCGTGCCGTCCGATCCGCGCGACCCGAACTCGGCGCAGATCCCCCTCTCGCTCGCGATGATGAAGGACCAGAACAGCCCGTATTATGCGCAGCTCGACCTCGAATCCGGCCAGATCCTCAACGCCCAGAACCTCGGCCTGCTCACGCCCGGCGTCGGCACCAACGCCACCGGTCTGCCGATCACCGACCACCAGCTCGGTTTCGTCTCGCCCTCGGGTGGCACGTTGATCGTACGCCGCGCCGGCGAGAAGACGATCGGCTACGCGGAGCGCAGCTACAGCCTGATCAACCGCTTCCAGTTCGACCAAGGGCGCCTGCGCGGCCTCATCGTCGGCCTCAGCAGCAGCCTGCGCGAGAACCACCGCGGCTACATGTACAACGACGCCGCCGACGGAAATAAACGGAAGATGTATTACTTCCCCGACCGGATGCTCCACGACCTCTTCGTCATCTACCGCCTGAAACCCCTCGGGCGCATCCGCTCCACGGTTCAACTGAACGTGTCCAACCTCCTCGACACGAACAAGGTCATGTACCTGATCCGCTCGACCAACGGCACCCTCCGCTACGCCCAGTGGCTCAACGCCCCGCGCAAGCTCGGCGTGACGACGACGGTTACGTTCTGAGCCGGGACAAGCGCGCCGCGGACTCAACGACCGAGGTCGTTGGTCCGCACGGCCCGCAGTTTGCCGGCGAGGCGATCGCGGTACGCGGTCACTGTGGCCGCGTGTTCCGGTCGGTGGGCGAGGTTGGTGAACTGGCGGGGATCGGCGACGATGTCGTACAGCTCGATCCCGGCTGAGGCGTCCTCCTGGTACTGGATGTAGGCGAAACGGTCGTCGCGAAGGAGGAAGCCCTTCGTCGAGGGCGCCGCGCT
>JBEGJD010000289.1:0-4388 GCA_041184765.1 Verrucomicrobiota bacterium
AGCCTGCCCGGCGCCAACCGCGAAGCGTGGTCCTGGACCGCGGAAACCGCCCGCCGCCTCCGCTGGCCCGCGGACCGCCTGAAATTCTGACTCTCCTTCCGAAAAGGATCCGCAGCTTCACCACGAAATACGCGAAAGACTCGAAACCGAGTCGGGCCCACGGAACACCCGGAAAACGCGGAAAGGGTAAAGCCCGCGCGGCTGCGAAGGCTGGAGCCGTCTGCGCCATCCGAGCTATCTACGGTGGAAGGTCCGCGGCGAAAACAGATCTCTTGCGTCTTCTGCGCCTCCTCGCGGCCATCCGAAAAGTTGGCCGCCAAAAAGCTCAAGCGGCGCAAAACTCCACCCGATCCCCTTCGTGTCCATTCGTGGTTAACCTCTGCTGGTTTCGGAGTTCCAACTCTTCCGTTTCGATTCGCGTCCACCCGTGGTTAACCACCCGCGGAGCGATTCAACTGTGTCAGGAAGAATGTCGCCTCAGTCGCGGCGTGGCTCCGGCACGAGGCGCCACACCGCGTAGGAAACCACCATCGTCGCGAGGAACGTGATCACCGCCGTGGAGAACGAATCATCCGCCGCCAGCGAGTAGACGAGCGCGACAAGGAAATTCGGGATCAGCGTGACCAGCACGATGCGGCGCACCGGGATGCCCATCGCCGCCGCTATGATCACCGAGGCCTCGGCCAGCACCGGCACGCTGCGCAGGCACGCGAGCGTAAGTCCGAGCCGTCGCTGGAGAGATTCACGCAATCGCGCGAGCTCGGCGTCCGGGAAAAACTTCGGCGCGATCCGGCCGACCGCCACGCGGCCGAGCCACGCGGCCGCCAGCACGCCGGCGCTCATGCCCAGCGTGCCGCCGATGACGCCCGCCACCCAGCCGGCCTTCGCCGCGAGGTACATGATCACCAAAGTGGCCGGCACCGGGGCGACGGAGTCGGCCGCCAGCAAAGCCACCGCGATGAGCGTGAGCGCGCCCACCTGCTGTTCGCGCGTCTTCAGAAGCGGCAGCACAAACTCCTCGCCGAACACCGCGAACGGCAGGCAGACGAGCGTGATTACAAACAGAAGGAAGAGTCCGGTGCGGACGGCCTGGCGGGAGGGAAGCGGCACGGCGGTAGGTTACTCGTTGATGCGGCCCGTTACGCGGGCGAGGAACTTGATCGCGTAGAAATAAGCGCGTTCGCGGACGAGCATCGGGTCGCCGGCCGATCCCTCGACGCCGAGCTCCGAGATTTCGTCCAGCACCGGACCCTCGAGCGGGTGCAGCGCGATGTAGGTGAGGATCTTCTTCAGGCTATCCCGCGGGTAGGTGTCGAGCAGGTGCTGGTAGACCAGCCGCGGCAGATGGCGCTCCACCGGCAGCTGGATCGCGTCGGGCACCGCGGCGATGTAGAGGAGGTTACGGATGCAGTAGAGTTCGTCGCCGTCGGTGCCGGGTGACCACGTCGGCATGCGCTCTTTCACCTTGTCGATCTGCTCCTTGAGGAAGTCGTCCACCTCCTCGTCGGGCGCCGCCATCGGCGCGACGATGCCGTGGTCGGGCGGCACACGGTAATTCAGTCCCTCCCAGTCGGCGGCCGTGATCCTCATCCAGACCGGATCGGGTTTTTTCGGCGCCGGAGGCACCACCGGCGTGGGCGCAGCGGCGACCGCGACCGGGGCCACCGGAGTCGGCGAAGGAGCGGGAACAACTGCGGGGGTGGAAGGCGCTACCTTCGGCGTCACGGCGGGCGGCGGCTCAGCGTCAGCGGGCACCGCGATGCGGCCACGGATCTCCGCGAGCAGACCAACGGCGAGCCACGCGGCGAACGCGGGCAACAGCCAGACCTTGCCGGACAGGCGAGCAAACCGCTGCTGGGCGTCCCAACGGAAGAGACGCGCCCCGGCCACGCACCCCGCCACGCCGGTGAGGACGAGCGCCAGCACGCTGAAACGGAGTCCCGGCAGGCCCGGACCGGTGACACAACCCTGGATCGCCTCGACCGCGTAGCGCCCCGGGAAAAACGCTGAAACGTGCTGCGCCCATTCCGGCAACGCGGCGAGCCGCACGGCCACACCGCCGATGATCAGCATCGGCAGGAAGATGCATTGGCCGAGCGCCTGCACCGCCGGGACGTTGTCGGCGAGCGTCGCGATCACGAGGCCGAGCCCGATGAACGCGAACGCCACAAGCGAGAAGGCGACCCAGAGCGAAAACGGGTGCTCAGGAATCGTCATGCCCAGCGCCAGCGCCGCCACCAGTTGGAGCAGGCCGGCCGTGAGGATGATCAGGTAGCGCGCTACCACCGTGCTGGTGATCACCACCCAGACCGGAACCGGCGCCAGCCGGTAACGGCGCCACACGCCGCGCTCGCGTTCGCTCACAAGGGTCGTCGGCAGTCCGAAACACGCGCCACCGAGCACCGCCACCGTAAGTAATTCACCCATGTGACGCAGCAGGGGCACGCGCTCGTGGCGGTACAGCACCCAGAACGCCACGAGAAAGATCAGCGGGAAAAGATACCCGTAGAGCAGCGCGAGGCGGTTGCGGAAATGCAGCCGCAGCGAGATCCGCAGGTGTTCGGCCAAAGCGTTCATGCCGCCGCCTCCTCGCCACGCGTCAGGCCGAGGTAAACATCCTCGAGCGTTGCGCGCCGCACCCGCAGCTCGACCAGAGCGTTGCCGCCCGCCGCCAGAGTCGCCCCTAGGGCCGCCACCGCGGCCGTCGCGTCGGCCGCTGCAAAGTTCCAGTCCGTACCCTCCCCACGCAGGCCCGAAACCCCGGGCAGCCGCGCCAGGACCTTAGCGTCCAGCGGCGCCGCCACCCGCAACGCCACCGTGTGCGGCGCTCCGGCCGCCGCCACGAGATCCCGCGGCCGGCCCGCCGCCGTGATGCGGCCGCGGTCGACGATCGCGACCCGGTCACAGAGCTCCTCCGCCTCGTCCAAATGATGCGTCGTCAACAGCACGGTGCAGCCGTCGGCCTTCATCCGCCCGATCGCCGCCAGCAGCTCCCGGCGCGCCTGCGGATCCAACCCGGTCGTGGGCTCATCGAGCACCACCAGCTCGGGCCGGTTCACGAACGCGAGCGCGAGCGCGAGGCGCTGCCGCTGTCCGCCCGAAAGGGTGTCGAGCGCAGCGTCCGCCTTCGCCCCGAGGTCGAAGCGCGCCAGCAATTCGTCCGCTGGCACACCGCCGCCGTAAAGGGCGCCGAAGAGCCGCAGTGCCTCACGCGGAGTGATCTTGTCCTGCAAGGAGGTGGATTGCAGCGCCACGCCGATCCGACGTTTCACCTCTCGTGGCTGGAGCCGGGCGTCGAGGCCGCACACGAAAAGGTCCCCGGCGTCGGGTTCGCGCAGCCCCACCAGGCACTCGACGATCGTCGTCTTGCCCGCGCCGTTGGGTCCGAGCAGGCCGAAGATCTCGCCCCGCCCCACCGTGAAATCGACGCCGCGCACCGCCTCCAATTTTCCGTAGGCCTTACGCAGGCCGCGGACTTGGATCGACAGGGGGGCGGGATCGGACATGCGGGACGAGTAGACGGGGGAGACGGCCGCGCAAGCGCTCAGGTTGCGCTCAGGTGGTGAGCCCCAACAGACCGCGGGTGAGCTGGAAATCGACCGCGCCGTTGCGCTGCGCCGCCACCTGACGCGCGCCGCCCGCGACGGCGCCGATCCACTCCGCGAGGAACGCGGCGGCGGAGGCCGGATCGCCCGGAAGGAAAGCGTCGATGTCCTCCGCCACGACCGTGCCGCACTGATCCGCGGTCGCGAACTGGATTACCGGAATCATCGGGTGGCCCTGCCGCGCATGATCGCGTACCAGCCCGGCCGCTAGATGCGCGCCGCAGGCGCAAAGCCCCGTGAGATTCTCCACCCAGTGATCCGTCTCGGTCGCGACCACGTGCAATCCCGGCAAGGCGAGAGGTTCGCCGTAAGCGAGCGTTGCGCGCGGTATCGCATCACCCAGGAGCGCGGTGCGAAACGCGCCGGCGGCCAGCAACGGATCACCCTCGGGCAACAGCACCGAACCGCCGGCGGCGAGCACCGCGCGCGCGATCGCCGCGAACGCGAGCGATGAAGGCTCGTCAACCGGACCAGCGGACAGCAGCGCGAGGTTCAATGCGTCGCGCGGAGCCGGATCCGGCGCGGCGGGCATCGCCGCCAGACGTTCCTCGAACCACGACTCCACGCGGCCCAGCGCGCGCTCGATGCCGCCGTCGAGCTGCACGCTCGCCCAGCCGAAACGCGCGGGGTTGACCCCGGCGGCGGAGAGATGGTGGCGCATGACGTCGTTGGGCACTTTCTCACACCCGTGTTCCAACAGGAGCGCGGCCGCCACGTTCGGATGCGTGAGGTAGCCGCGATAGGTGCGGTGCAGCAGCTGGTACATCGTTTCGCCGCCGAACC
>JBEGJD010000290.1:0-2616 GCA_041184765.1 Verrucomicrobiota bacterium
CGTCGTCGCAGCCTGGCAGTGGCGGGCTCCATCCGCGGCCGCCGAAACGATTGTCGCTAACTCTGCCCCGGTGCGGGAGACCCTTCCGGATGGTTCGGTTGTCGTCCGCCGCGAGCCCGCCGAACTGTCCGTGCGGTACACCAGCGCTGAGCGTCACATCACGCTCTTAAGCGGCACAGCCCACTTCGACGTCGCCCGGGATCCCGCCCGGCCGTTCATCGTCACGGCCGGGGGCATCACGGTCCGCGCCGTGGGCACGGCGTTTTCTGTCGGCGTCGGGCCGGGCAACGTTGAGGTGCTCGTGACCGAGGGTCGGGTGGCCGTGGCCGAGGCGGTTATCGCGGACACAAAGCCGCCCGCTCTCGTCGAGGCTGGTCGGGGGGTGATTGTCGAACGTCGCTCCACTCCGACGGATTCGGCGAGACCCATGCGAGCCGTGCCGCCAGCGGACCTGGAGGCCAGGCTCGCGTGGAGGGTACGCTTCCTCGACTTCAGCCAGACTCCGCTCGACGTTGTCGTCCGCCAGATCAACGCCCACAACCGGGTGCAGTTCGCGCTCGGCGATCCCGCGCTGGCCGGCATCCGCCTGAGCGGGCGGATTCGGGCGGATCGGATTGACGGAGTGATCCACCGGCTCGAACCGGATTGCGGCGTGAAGGCGAAGCGCGTGGCAGACGCGACCATCCTCCTGCGGCCGCGCTAGGCGAAATCGCGTAAGGGATTCCGGCGGCGACGGCGTCTCCCTATCGGCGCCGCGCCGCTCAGGCGCGGCCGTCCCCCCCCCCACTCCTTTGCCATGAACCGATTCTCCGCCGTCCTGCGCCAATTCCGCACGCCTGCACTGTTCGCGTGCCTGCTACTTCCACTCCCGGCCGCGCCCACCGCCGACCCCGGGGTCCGCCGTTTCGATCTTCCGGCGGACCGCGCGGAAGTGGCACTCAAGCTCTTTGCCACCCAATCCGGGATGGAGGTCCTGTTGAACAGCGACACCGTCACCAATATCCGCACCGCGCGCGTTCAGGGCGAGATGCCGCCGGCCGAAGCGCTCCAGCGGCTGCTGGCCGGCACCGCGCTGACCGCGCATCAGGAACCCGGTTCCGGCATCTTCCTCATCCGCCGCACCGACCCCGCCGACGCCCCAAAAGCCAACGCCGCCCCGCGCGCTGAACCGGCGCCCGCGCGGAACGCGGCGTCCTCTGTAGGCTCCGGCATCGTCACCGGCCGCGTGCGTAACGCCACCAACGGCTCCTACCTGGCCAACGCCCGCGTCGGCCTAGAGGGCACGGATAGCGTCACATTCACCAGCGACGCAGGCGAATTCACCCTGCGCGGCGTCCCCGCCGGCCCGGCCCGCCTCCGCGTGTTTCACACCGGACTCGAACCCGCGGTCCTCGACCTCGCGATCGAACCGGGCGCCACACTGACCCGCGAAGTTTCCCTGACGCGGGCCGGACTCGCCGATCCGCGGGCCGATTCGCCCGTGCAACTCGACGCTTTTCTCGTCGAGTCGCAGCGCGAGACCAACGCCGCCGCGATCGCGATCAACGAGCAGCGTTTCGCCGCCAACCTTAAGAACGTCGTCGCGGGCGACGAGTACGGCGACATCGGCGAAGGCAATGTCGGCGCCTTCCTCAAGTTCATCCCCGGCGTCGTGGTCGACATGGCCGGCTTCCAACCCAACACCGTGAGCGTGCGCGGCGTCCCCGCCAACAACACGCCACTCACCGTCGACGGCCAGCCGATCGCGTCCGCCGCCACCAGCGGCCTGAATCGCAACTTCGAGCTTGTCGGGCTTTCGATGAACAACATCGCCCGCGTCGAGGTGAGCAAGTCGCCCACTCCCGACATGTCGGCCAACTCCCTCGGCGGAGCGGTCAACGTGATCAGCAAGACCGCCTTCGAACTCGCCCGCCCCCAGTTCACCTACCACGCCTTCGCCTCCGCCAACGGCATGTACCTCTCCCTCGGCGAAAAACCCGGCCCGGGCGAGGGCACCACCGGCTGGCGCATCCAACCCGGCGGCGACTTCTCCTACATCGTCCCCCTCTCCAAGACGTTCGGCTTCACCGTCAGTGGCATCTACTTCTCGCGCTTCCAGCAGTCCGAGTCGTCGCAGCCCACGTGGTCGCCCATCTCCACCAACAACGCCGCAGGCACTGCCACCAACCCGGCGCTCATCAGCTACCGCATCCCCAACGCCCCCGCGATCCTCGCCCGCGAGTCCGCCAGCGCCACGGCCGACTGGAAATTCTCGCCCAACGACGTCCTCACGCTCGGCCTGCAGTACACCGGCACCGACCAGTTCACCGACATCGTCGACCAGACCTGGGCCACTGGGACGGTCGCCGCCTACGACCGCACCTCCACCCGCGGCAACCCCGGCGCCGGCACCATCACCTGGAGCACCGGCTCGCGCCGCAAGTCGGGTGCGACGCTGTTCTCCAATCTCAAGTGGCGCCACACCGGCCCGATCTGGCAGATCGACGGCGGCGGCGCCTACTCCCGCTCGACCAACCATTATCGCGACGTCGACAAGGGCTTCTTCGAGCAGGCCACCTTCACGTTGCGCAACGTCACGATTGCTTTTGCCGAAATCAACCCCACCCGCCCCGGCAC
>JBEGJD010000291.1:0-3055 GCA_041184765.1 Verrucomicrobiota bacterium
TCAACAACCTGCTCAACGACCGCGGCGCGACATACTCTTCCACCGCCCAGAGCGCCCACGTGATGCGGCCGCTCAACAACGACTACAACTCTCCCGCGCGCGAAACCGTGCCGCGCTATTATGCGTTCAAGCAGCCGATCAGCTGGACGCTGACACTGACGACCAAACTTTGAGGGACCCGGGACCCTCAGGGCGCCGCGAACTCGTCCGCCTGCCCCATCGCCTTCCGAAGCGCGGCCACGGCTACATTGTAGCCGTAGTAAGCCAGGATCTGGTTGGTGCGGGCGGTCGTGAGATCAACCTGGGCGGAAAGGACGTCCAGCTGAGTGCCCGTGCCGGCGTTGTATCGCGCATTAGCGAGACGGACCGCCTCGGTCGCCTGCTCGACCACGCGCGCGGAGGCCTCGGCCAACTCGCTGGCCTGCTGCCATTGGGAATGGGCGCGTGTGACCTCGACCTCGACGGCGAGGCGTGCCTCGGCCAGCGCGAGCTGCGTCTGCGTCAGCGCCGAGCGCGCCTGCGCGACACGCCCCTGGGTAGCGCGACCGTCGAAGATCGCCCAATCGGACTGCAGCCCGAGCAGCCAGCCGTTGCTGGAGTCGCCGAAACTGTTCGTGGGCCCCTTGCGCAGCGCCCAGCCGCCGTAGGCGGAAACCGTGGGCAGGCCGCCGGATTTCGCCGAGGTCACGGCCTCCTCGCGCGAATCGGCCAGGCGAGCCAGACGGACGAGGTCGGGACGATTCGCACGCGCGGCGTCGAGCGCGGCAAGGCGGTCGAATTGCCGCGGGGTGAAATCGAGCGTACCGGCGAAGACCGGTTCGTTGCGACCGTTGGCGGAAGGTGGCGTGTTGAAACCGAGCGCGAGCCGCAACGCCTCGATGGCGAGACGGTAATTGTTGCGAGCGGTGATGAGCGGGACCTTGGCATTGGCGACGGCCACTTCGGCGCGGAGCTTCTCGAAGCTGGAAACGGTGCCCGCCTCGAAGCGGTCAGTCGCGGTCTTTAGCTGCTGCTGCAAAAGCTCCAAGTTGGATTCCTGCACCTTGATCTGCTCGCGGGCGAGCAGCACGGAGTAGAACGAAGTGCGCACCTGGAGGAGCGCCTCGTTGATGACCGCCTGCAGGTCCAGCACCGCAGCCTCGCGGACGAGCTTGGAGCCCTTGACGGCGGACTGCACCCCGCCGCCGGAGTAGAGCACCTGCGAGGCGGTGACGCTGATCTGCCACGTGCGGTCCGACGCCGGGAAGCCATTGGCGATGTCGCGGTCGTTGCGCTGGTAGAGAGCGGAGGCACCCACGCGCGGGATCTCGCGAGCCGAGACCTCGAGCACGACGCCGTCCTGCTGCCGGATGCGCTCGCGCGCCTGGCGGATGGCGAAGTTGTTCTCCACGGCGAACCGGATGGCGGTCGGGAGATCGAGCGTCTCAGGGACGGGAACCGCCTCAGCCGCGCGCAAGGCGGCACCGAGCAGCAAAGGGGCGAGGAACAAACGGAACGACGGTTTCATGGGCTTACGGGACGGGGACGACGGAAGGAGCTTGGCCGGGTGCCGCGGGCTCAGTGCGCCGGGCGGCGGCGGAGTGATCGCGGGCGATCAGCATGTAAAACGCGGGCACGGCGAACAGCGTGAACAAGCTGCCGACGGCCATGCCGACGACGAGCACCCAGCCGATGCTGTTGCGGGCCGCGGCGCCGGGGCCGGTCACAAAGATGAGCATCACGTGACCAAAGACGGTGGCGGCGGAGGTCATGAGCACCGGCCGCAGACGGGTGGCCGCGGCGCGGCGGATGGCGGTGAGCTTGGCCTCACCCTGCTCCTGGAGACTGTTCGCGAATTCGACGATCAGGATGCCGTTCTTGGCCACCAGGCCGACCAGCGTGATCAGCCCGATCTGTGAGTAGATGTTCAGCGTCGTCTCGCCGAGGAACACCGGCAGCATGGCCGCGACGATCGCGAGCGGCACGGAACCCAGCAGGATGACGAACGGATCGCGGAAGCTGTTAAACTGCGCCGCGAGCACGAGGAAGATGAGCACGATGGCGAGCACGGCCGCCTTCCAGAGGGCGCGGCCCTCGTAGCGCAGCTGGCGCGACTGGCCGCCGTAGTCGATCGAGTAGCCGGCCGGCAGGATCTCGGCGGCCTTCGCCTCCAGTTTCTTCAACGCCTCGTTGATGCTCGGCCCCACGCCGGTGATCTTGACGGAGTTCAGCTGCTGGAAGCGGTTGAGGGTGCGCGGCTGCACGGTCTCGCGGAGCGAAGCGATCGTGCCGAGCGGGATGAGCTGACCGCCCGGACCCCGCACATGGTAATCGAGCAGCTGGTCCGGAGTGAGACGCGAGCCGCGCTCCACCTGCGGGATCACGCGGTAGCTGCGGCCGTCATTGACGAAACGGTTCACGTAGCCGCCGCCAAGCATGGAGCCGAGGTCGCGCGCCACGCTGGCGAGGCTGAGGCCCATCGAGGCGACCTTGTCGCGGTCGATCTCGATCTCCATCTGCGGGAGGTCGAACTTGAGGTCGGAGTCGGCGAAGAAGAACACTGGCATACCACCACCTGCATTGGCCTCCGTGTTCGCGTAGAGCACCAGCTGCTGCGCGAACTCCATCATCTCCTTATGCTCCGCGGTGGAGCGGATCACGAACTCGATCGGGAACTGGCCGCCCGCCGGCAGCGGATCAGGCGTGTTCACGATGACGTTCAAACCAGCCACCTTCGCAGCGTCGGGCTGGAGCGATTCGCCGATCTGGACGGAGGTGCGTTTACGTTCCGACCACGGCTTAAGGATCATGCCGGAGAAACCGAACTGCGCCGCGGTAAGCTGAAACGACGTGTCGTACTCCGGCGACCGCTCGTACATCCGCTGCACCTCGCGTGCGTAAAGCACGTTGTGGTCGATGGTGGAAGTAGGCCCCGGCAGCGTGATGCTGAAGACCACGCCTTGATCCTCCTTGGGCGCCAGCTCGCTTTGCGCGAACAGGAAGAACGGCACCACCAGCACCGAGAGCAGCGTCGCCCCGGCGAGGATGTACTGCACGTTGCGGTAGCGGCGACCCA
>JBEGJD010000292.1:0-3549 GCA_041184765.1 Verrucomicrobiota bacterium
CCTGCGCTACCTTACCGAGGTTGAGCGTGTGGAACCCGTCGACGTCCTTTTCCGGGGCCACGCGTCGAAAAACCGCCACCTCGTCGACGTGGGACGGCAGCGGCGATTGCACGAGGATGCCATCCACGGCGGGATCGGCGTTCAGTTGGTCGATGAGGGAAAAAAGCTCCTCCTGACTCGTCGTGACGGGAGGAAGTATCACCCGGCCCTCGACCCCTATTTCCGCCGCCGTCTGTTCCTTTTTCCTGACGTAGGAAACTGACGCCGGATCATCGCCAACCCGCACGAGCGCCAGGCAGGGCCGGCGGCCCTTCAGGGCGGCCACTTCTGCCTTTAGTTCCGCCACAATGTCCGCGGCGATCCGGTTGCCGTCGATGATCTCCATGGATGCCCTATTTAAGCTGAATCGATTCAATTCGGACCACGATATCGCGACCATCAGCGGTGGCGGCCGCGGTGCCGAAAACGATCACGTTAAGGTTAAGGTACTTCTCTATCTGTTCGGGTTGCTGAAGACGCGAGACGTCCACGTAGGCGTAGCGCTTACCGGCCTCATCGTTCAGTGCATGATCGTAAGGGCGGCGGGGCGTGAAAGGTCGTCGGGTGGAGACGAAGCGTCCCGTGTATTGTCGTGGGAGCCCGTTGATCCCGCCGTCCCCAAGGCTGACCGTTGGCGCGGGCTGGCCGGCTGAGGTCACACCGTAGACCCCCGGAGTTACCGGGGGTGGTGCCGTAGGAGCCGGAGCCGCCGGAACGGAGAAAGACGTGGCCGGCGCCGCGCCCACAAAAGCGTAGCCGATGATCTTTCGGTCGAGGCTGATCTGCGTCCACTTGCCCCGAATGCCAGTAATGGTGGTCCGGTCGGATTCCTCTGCCAGCGCAAGGACCGCGGCGTCGGCCTTGGGCGCGAGGCGTATGGGTGCTCCCGGCTTAACATCCAGACTCTTGGCGAGATCCTTGTTTTCGACGAATCCCTCGAATGGGCCTTTCAACTCCACCGCTATCCAGCCCGGCGGAAGCGCGGTGCTTACGCCGATGGCAGGAGTAGGATCGGTGCCGGCCTTAAGGTAGGATATGGCGGGCAAGGTGGCGTCGGGCTTGGCGTGAACCGCCGTGGTTACGGTGAGAGGGGCGGCCCGTCCGGTCGCAATCGCGGTGAGAGCGGATACAAGGAGGGCGGCGAGGCTAGTCTTCATTGAGTTTTCCGGTGGATGCTGAGTCCTTGGACCGGGAGATCGCATAGGCCTCGTAGCGGGCATGCGGCGTTTTCGGATTCAGGAACAGCGCTGAGATTTCCTTGTTGGACAGCACCTTGCCCGCCCGCAACGGGATTCCCTTCAGCTGCAGGGCGCCGATCTGATAGCGGCGCAGCCGTTTAACCTCATGACCCAGCTGGAGAAACAACTGTCGGATTTCGCGCTTCCGGCCGTGGTGCATGTGAACATCGAGGTCGGTTGAAGTGCCGCCGGCGTCGGCATTGATCAGGGCGGCGCGCTCCACCTTCAGTCTTTCTCCCTCGATGGTGACTCCGCGGATCAACTGGGGCAGCCGGCCGGCGGTGAAAGGCGATTTCAGCACCACGTGGTAGCGCTTAACGACGACGTTGGACGGGTGCATGAGCCGGTGGGCCAGATCCCCGTCGGTGGTCAGAATCACCAGTCCCTCGCTGTCGAGATCCAGCCGGCCCGCGCAGAAGAACCTCAGTCGAGAGAACTCGCGGGGCAGGAGGTCAAACACCGTGGCGGAATGATGGGGATCCTCGTTGGAGCAAACGAGGCCCCTGGGCTTATGCACGGCGACCGTGATCCGGGGCTGGGAAGTGCCGCGCACTGGTTTTCCCGAAACAGTCACCTTATCGATCCCAGGCGTTATTTTTTGTCCGGCTACGGCCGGCTTGCCGTTCACCCAGACCTCGCCTTGCGCCACGAGTGCCTCTGCTCCGCGACGCGAGCACACGCCGGCATCGGCTAGGAATTTCTGGACGCGTAGCGTTTGCCCTGGGTTCACCGTTCTAATGCGCGGTAATTCGCGGGGGGCTGCAAGCCTTCCGCTGTCGACGGAACGCGCCCTTGCCCTCCGCGTCCGATCCCGTCTTCTTGGCCCCTTCCTCTCCATGCTGTCCTTCAACAAACGTACCGCACTCGTGACCGGCGCCGGTCGTGGCATCGGCAAGGCCATCGCGGAAGTTCTGGCCCGCCACGGTGTCACTGTTATCTGCGTCTCAAAATCCGCCGACTCATGCGGGGCGGTCGCCGCCGGTATCATGGCGGCCGGTGGCAAGGCTAAGGCGATGGCGGTGGATGTGGCGAACGGAGCCGCCATCGCCGCCGCGGCGGACGCGCTGCAGAAGGAGTTCCCCGCGATCGACATCTTGGTGAACAACGCCGGTATCACCCGCGACGGGCTTCTCTTCCGGATGAGTGATGCCGACTGGAATGACGTCCTAGGCACCAATCTCACCAGCTGTTTCCACTGGACCAAGCTTCTCGCGCGGCCGATGACCCGCGCTCGCTGGGGCCGGATCGTCAACATCGCCTCGGTCAGCGGAGTGATGGGTAATGCCGGTCAGGCCAACTATTCCGCCGCCAAGGCGGGCATGATCGGATTGACCAAGACGCTGGCCCGGGAATTCGCCTCGCGGAATGTCACGGTCAACGCCGTCGCACCCGGGTTCATCAAGACCGACATGACCAACGAGTTCGTGAACAACCCGGAGGCGTCCGCCAAGATTCTGGAGGCGGTGCCCCTCAAGCGCTTTGGCGAATCAGCCGACGTTGCCAATTTGGCCGCCTATCTTTGCTCCGAGGAGGCGGGCTATATCACCGGTCAGGTTTTTAACGTTGACGGTGGAATGGCCATGTGAAGCCTCCGCCTCTTCCGGACCTGTCCTCTATTTTTGCACAATGGCCGACCAAAAAACCATCGAACAGCGGGTGAAGGAAATCATCGTGAATCAGCTCAACGTGAACGAGGAGCAGATCACGCCGACGGCTTCCTTCCTCGATGACCTTGGCGCCGATTCCCTCGACACCGTCGAGCTGATCATGGCCTTCGAGGAGGAGTTCAAGGACGAGATCAAGGGAGAGATTCCCGAGTCCGACGCCGAGAAGCTCCAAACCGTCGGTCAGGTGATCGAGTACATCAAGGCCAAGGCCGGCGCGTCCTAAGCCTGTTGGTTTCCGTTGGCGTTCCGCCGATTTTCCCGTTCGGGGAATTATCCGGCGGGACGCCTTTTTATTTTAGCCGATCCAGCTTTTCCTTCTGAAAATGGCGACGCTTTCCGATTCACGGCGCGTGGTGGTGACCGGTTTGGGAGCCGTCGCCTCGCTTGGTCACAACGTCGAAGACCTTTGGACTTCCCTGCTGGCGGGCCGCTCCGGCGTCAGACGCGTCTCGTTGTTCGATCCCTCTCCCTACGCCAGCCAGATCGGCGCGGAAGTAAGGGATTGGGACGCGGCTCAGCACATAGACCCCAAAGAGGCGCGTCGTAACGACCGCTATACGCACTTCGGTTTGGTCGCGGCCAAGCAGGCCTTCGTCGACGCCGGG
>JBEGJD010000293.1:0-4109 GCA_041184765.1 Verrucomicrobiota bacterium
CACAGGGGCCGGCGCGGCCTCCACCATCGAGCCGATCGTGTAGGTCGTCGAGACCATGCCGTTCTTTTTGTCGGCCGTCTCGTCCGCCGTCAGGAACGCGCGCACGTAGTCGACCTTCACGCCGGTGGGGACGACGGTGACCCGCGCGTATCCGGAGTTTGGAGCGCGGTCGCCGGTGAGGTAGGCGTCGGTGTTGAACAACGAGTAATTCGGGTCGGCGGGGTTGGGCATCGCCTGGTAAACCACGCCGTCGAGTTGCTGCCGCACCCAGATATGGTCGTGGGCGCCGAAGAAGATGGTGACCTTATTGTCGACGAAGAGCTGGTGGATCGTCTTGGGCCATGTCGGCCGGCGGGCGGCAAAGCCCGGGGTGCCGTTGGCGTTGAGCCCGCCCCATTCGTAGCGCGTGGCGGGCTCGATGCCGCCGCGTCCGGTGCCCATGACGTGGTGCGCGAAGACAAACTTGAAACGCGCCTTGCTGCCCTCGAGCGTGCGCTTCAGCCACTGGTACTGGGCCTCGCCGTGCGTGACGAGCCACTGGTCGGAGGTTTTCGGTCCGCCGTAAAAATCGTTGTCGGCGACCACGGGCGAACCCCAGTACGGGTCGATGCCCACGAACAGCGCGTCGCCCCAGGTCCAGGCGAAATAATTCCGGAGCATCCCGATGTGCTCCACGGTCTCCGTGTTGCCCGTGTAGAAATCATCGGGTGCCGGCTGGGAATAATAGGAGTTGCGCGCGTTCTGCGCCCAGACGGCCACGTTGTTGGGCGTCCCGTCGAGCAGGTAGCGCGCGGCCTGCTCGTGATTCCCGTTCACCAGAAAGATCGGCGTCGTGCGGCCGATGATCCCGAGATAAGGCCGCTGGATCGTGTAGCGCTCCACGACCTGCGGCTGGGTGACCGCGCGCGGGTTGGCCTGGTTGATCGTGTCGACGCTGAAGTCGTCGCCGAGCATGATGAAGAAGTCCGGCTGGTCCGCGGACACGTTCTGCATCGCCCGGTTGTAGAGGACCGGGTCGAACATCTGCCGCAGACGCTCCGGGTGGGAGTCGCCCTGCACACCGAAGGTGAACGACGAGCCCGCGGGACGCGCCGTCATGAACGAGAACTCGGAACCCGCGTCGTAACCCGCCGCCGCGGCGGTCTTGAACCGCATCCGGTAGTAATGGCGCGTGCCGGCCGCGAGACCCTTGAGCTCGATCTCCTTGGGTTGGTTGGCGGCGAGATCGACCGGCGTGGATTGGGAGCCGTAAACGCCGGGGCGCGTCCCGTATTCCAGGTAGAACGACAGGGCGGAAGGCGCGACCACGTTGGCCGCGATCAGCTTGTCGGTCGGCCGGCCGAGCACGAGCGTGCCCGGAAACTCGGCCGCGGCCAGCGGCGCGACGACACCCAGCGCAAGGAACAGCCGGACCACAATGGCGGATAGACGAGGCATGGACAGGTGTGCGGAGGATGGCCTGGGCGCATTACGCGGCTGCGGAGCGCGGCATGAATTTTCGTTCATCTTGCAGGGCGACGTCAGCGGTAGGCGGTCGGCGGGCGGAACACCTGGTGTTGAAGCCCGCCACTCGCACCGCCCTCCGACATCCCCCCGCCGGTGAGATGAATCAGGCCGTTGATGAAGGAGCAGCCGGTCACGCCGTGCACCGGCATCGGCATCGGCGGGAGCTTGATCCACACGTTGCGCGTCGGGTCATAGACATCGTGATCGGGAAAGACCCCGGTCGGCGTATCGTTCGTTCCCTCGCCACCAAAGGTATGGATGTACCCGTGCGCCACGACGGCGTTGAGCCCTCCGCGGGGCCGGAGCATCGACGCGCGGGTGGTCCACTGATTGGTGGCCGGGTCGTAGACCTCCACGGTGGCGGTCATCGCGCTTTCGAATCCGGCCTCCAACCGGCCGCCCATCACGTAGAATTTCCCTCCCAAGGCCACGGCACCGACGTGATTCCGTTGCGAGGGCAGGTCCGGCAACGTGCGCCACGTGTTCGCCACCGGATCGTACACGGCGAAGTCGTTGCCGCGCGGCGGGCGACCGCCGGCGACGTAGATTTTCCCGTCGATCACCGCGGCGCCTCCCCCTCCCCGCGACGTCGGCATCGGCGCCCGCGCGGTCCACGTCTTCCGCACCGGATCGTACTCGTTTACCGTGTTCACGAACGGCCCTGTCCCCCCGGTCCCGGTCTGGCCTCCGATCACGTAAATCTTGCCGTTGTGAGGCGCGGCCACCGTGTGGTTGAGGGCCACCGGCAGCGGCGTGCCCAGGCTCCACGTGTCGGTCACGGAATCGTACACCTGCACCGTCGCGACGCTCACGCGCGTCGCGGGATAGCCGCCGAAGATGTAGATCTTCCCATCCAGTTCCGCGACGGACATCTCCGAATTCGGCTCCAGCAGGTTCGCCCGCGCGCTCCACTCGCCTTCCTTCAGCGTCACCGTGCCCGCAGGCACCACGTAGAGCTCCACCAGAGCCGTGCCCGTGGTTCCACCCACCCCGGAAACCACCGCCGAGTAGGCACCGGGCGTGACGGTGACCAGCATCGCCGCATCCCGGCTGCCAGCCGTCAGCGGAAACGCCCCCACCGCCGAAGACGCGCTGGCGATCTCGGTCGCCTGGTCCGAGGACGACCAATTGTCGTTCGTCCACACGGCACGCCCGTCCCGGTAGAGCGTGACCGTGGGATCGGCGAGCGCTCCGGTGACACCGAAACCGCTCAAGGCCGGCCCCACGGCTCGGATCAGGAGCCGCAGGGTACCGGTGCCGCCGACCACAAACCCGGGAATCAGGACGTTGTCGCCCGTTCCCACGAACGCGCGGGTGGACGCGTTGACGATGGTCGGGCCGGTGCCGGGGGCCGTGTCGTAAACCTCCACCAGCGCCACTCCGGAACCGGAATCGGTGGCGAATATCGGCGCCGAGTAATCACCGGCACGCAGCGTCGCGAGCAACGCGGCGTCACGACTCCCGGGCGGAAGTCCGAAGGCCCCGACCCGGCTCATCACGGCGGCGTCAGCGGCGGCCCAATTGTCGTTTTCCGCCAGACGCGTGGCGCCGCCGAAAAGTTCCAGCCGCGGGTCAACGAGCGTGCCCGCGACACCGAAGACACCAAGCCCGGGACCGGCGGCGCGCACCAGCACCTGCTTGGTGCCCTGCCCCGCCAGCACAAAGCCGGGAATCGGGTTGCCGGCGGCCCCGCCCACCGACGCGCGCGTGGCGATGTTGAGGAGATAGGCCGATTGGGCGAAAGCGGCCGGAAGCAGCAGCAGCGCGACAAACGCCGGGGCGAGTCGGCGCGCAAGGATGAGACTAGGATTCATGCAGCAGTCAGGGGAAATGATTGGAACGAGCGACGAAACCGTCGCTCAGTTCGCCGGCGCGATCGTGTAGGTGTGCGAGATCGTCCGATTCTTCAGGGTCGCCGTCTCCTGGGTCGGCAGCGCCGCGCGGACGTACTCCACTTTCGCGTTCGCCGGGGAAACGGTGACGCGCAGGTGCCCGGAATTGGGCAGGATGACGCCGGTGGTGTATTCGCCGTCGCGGGAGCTGCCGGTGGAGAAGTTGCCCGTGCCGGGCTGCGGGCACTCCTGGTAGACCACCCCGTCGAGCGTCTGGTAACCGTAGAAGTGATCGTGGCCGTGGAAAACCGCGCTGACCTTGTTCGCCACGAGCATCGCGTGGATCGGTTGACCCCAGCCGGGGCGCTTCGCGGCGAACCCCTCGGTGTCATCCAGATTCTTGCCGCCCCACTCGTAGCGGTGCGCCGTCTCGACGCCGCCCCGGGCGGAGGCCGTGCCCCCGACCAGGTGGTGCAGGAACAGGAACTTGTACTTCGCGCGGCTGCCCTCGAGGGTCTGCTTCAGCCAGTCGTACTGCGTGCGGCCGAGCGTCCAGCGCCAGTTGTCCTGCGGGTTCGAATTCGGGTTTTGCACCGTGTTTCCGTAGGGATCCAGCACCACGAAGAGGGCGTCGCCCCACTCCCACGCGTAGTAGTTTTCCAGCAGCTCGTTCTTGCCCGCCACCTCGCGGGTCTCGCGACTGGCCGAGTAGAACGTATCCGGCACCGGCGTCGGGTAATAGAGTTTCCGCGCGATGAGGTTCCACGAGCT
>JBEGJD010000294.1:0-3980 GCA_041184765.1 Verrucomicrobiota bacterium
CTCAACGAACTCGAGAAACTTGCCCCACGGGCCGGGGGCGACGGGCGGCTTGCCGCGCCGCGCTTCCGCGGAGACGAGCAGTCCGAGGACCTGAAGCGCCTGTTCCGACATTGTTTCCCGCAAAAGGGCGGGGTCGCCGGCGAAGGCGGACCGGACGATGAGCAACGCCTCCAGGGCGCTCTCCTTGTTCATCACGCCACGGGTCACCATCTCGGAATTGCGGGTCGTCAGTCCGAGCGACAAGGCGTGCAGGATCTCCGGGCGGTGCTCGTGGGACGCGGGCATCGCGGAGGCCAGCTCCGCAAGCGCGCTCATCATGAGGTAATGGTAGGCCGGTCGCGCGTTGTGCGGATCAAACCAACGGCCCGCGCGCGGACCATCCTCCAACTGGCCGGGCAACATTCCCATCCGGGCCTTGCGCACCGCGGCCTCCAGGTAACGCGCATCGCCCGTGGACCGGAAGGCGCGGGCCAGCAGCCGTACGCTGAAGCTGTTGTAGTTCCAATTGACGCAAAGTGGCCGCTTCAGGGACCAGTCGGCGGCCCGACGCGCGGAATCGAGATACCGTCGTTCGCCGGTCATGGCATGGAGTTCGAACATCGCCACGCCGCACTCGCCGTTGTCGAACTGCAGCCCGCCGTCTCCCAGGTCCTCGAATACCCAGCCGTTACGCGTGATCTCACCGAGACGGCCGGCCTTTTCGGCCTGCGCCAAAAACCGGGACGCCACCTCCATCGCGCGGGCGCCGGAAGTGCCGCGGGCGGCGGGAAACGGATAACAGCCCGCCCCCGCCTGCTCCTGAGTCCAGATCAGAAAGTCCGCGGCGTCCTTCGCCATCGCGAGACCGCGCTGCGCTCCCTCTAGCCCCGCCCGCGCGGCGGCGACTTGCCCGGAGATCACGGAGGCAGCCCCGCGCAGCGGCGCCTTCAAGTGGGACGGATCCACCCCGATGATCCACCAGCGCATTCCTTCCAACTGCTCGAAATGCGGCGTGAAACCGCGACGCGCCTCCTCTCGCGTCAGCAGGCTCGCGCCCCGAGGCGGGGAGCGGAACTCGTCCGCCACCTCCGGCACACCGGCTTTTTCACCGAGTCGTGAACGCGCTTGCGCCACTCCGGCGCGGACCCGCTCCAAATCATCGGCGGCCATCGCGCGGGTGATTTCGGTGACGAGCGAGGACGAGTCCCGTTCCGCCCGCTGGCAGGCGGCCGGAGTGACGAGCAGCAGCGCGACGAAAATCAGAGGAGTTCGCTTCACGGCAAATATCACCGACGTGCAGTGAAAAATTCCGCGGTCTGCTGGTGCACGTAGGGCGTGGAGAGAATCCGCAAGTGCCCGCGACCGGGACACGGGACAATCCGCGCGCCAGCCCATTCGGCCGCGATCAGCTCGGAATTGCGAAAGGGGCAGCTCCGGTCGGTCGGATCATGAAAAAGCAAAGCCGGAAAGTCCGCCCCCCGGGCGGCGACCCGCATATCCACATCCTCGTGACGAAACCCAGATTTCCTCTCGAGCGCCCTCACGAAAGCCTGCGCGACCCCGGGGGTGAACTGCAGTCGATCCACCATGCGCTCCACCCGCTCGGCCTGGGAAAGGGGCGGTGCCAGCAAAACCACCCCGGCCGGCCGCACGCCCAGCGTCGTGGCCATCGCCGCCGCCGCCGCACCCATGGAATGCCCCACCAGGCCGAAAAAGCGGCCCACCCGCGTCGCGAGGTCAGCCACCACCCTTGCGAGCGAAGGCACGCTGACCTCGGCATCGGGTGAATCACCATGTCCGGGCGCATCGAAAGCCAGCACCCCGAACCCCGCGTCCACCAACGGCGCGGCGAAGCCTCCCATCTGGCCGGCGTGACCCTGCCAGCCATGCACCAACCCAACCAAAGGCCCGTCGGCAGGCCCCCAGCGCCACGCGGATACCGGACCCTGCGAAGTCTCGATCCTTTGCGCCGCGGCTCCGGCCAGGTAGGCGTCCTCTCGCGGGACCCGCCGGCCTTCGCGCAACGGGTGCAGGTAGACGGTCGCGGCGAAACTCCCGAGCACCTCGTCGTCGTAGGGAGGCGGAGGCGGCGTGAGTCCGCGCGAGACGGCGTACGAAACCAACAAATCGGACATCTCGTGACTTCGTTGCGCCGCGTGAGGGAAGTCCAACTTGAATCCCTGTCGCCTTCCGAACCGGACGCGGCCACGGAGCCGGGCCCGAGCACGCCGCTTGAACCTGGCACCCCGCGCCATGAACACCGCATCGCCTCATGGATCGGCACACCCGTCGCGGTGGAAGCGGGGCGCTCCACCGTGGCGCCGCTTGCGCCTTTGGCGCCACGACCTCAAAACGGGAGTGACCTCCGGCGTGCGATCCCTCAATCCCGCGGCCGCACGCGATGAAAATAACCTACTTTCTCGAGGTCAGTTCCTCCTGGTGCTTCTGGGCCGAGCCCACCTGGGCGGAGTTGAAACGCCGATATGCGGGACGGGCGGACTTCGCGTGGAGGATCGCGCGGATGCGGCCGGAGGACTGGCCCCTTTCGCGCGAGCAATGCGCGTGGTTTTACCGGCGCAGCGGAACCATCCTGGGGTCGCCCTTCATGCTCGACTCCTCGCCCTACGAACCGCCCAAGGCCGGCGAGTACCCCGCGGCGAGTTTCGTCGCGGAGGCCGCGCGCGACTTCGGCTTCGCGGGTGACGAGATACGACTCGCCCTTTCCCATGCGGAGAAGCGGGAGGGACGGCGGGTCGGTCGCATGGATGTGGCCGTGGAGGTCGCCGTCGCGGCCGGAGGCGGAAGACTGGAGGCGGGTAAACTCCTCGCCGCCGCACGGTCGGAAGCCGTCGCCGCCCGGATTGACGCCTCCACGCAGGAATTCTTTTCCCACCGGATTTCCCAGCGGCCGGCCTTCGTCCTGGAGGACGCCATCGGTGACAAGGTGGTGTTCTCGGGCCTGACCCGGATCGAGCCGATCGCGGCGACGATCGACGCGATGCTGGCCGACTGCGCCGCCTACGCCTCCTTCCGGGCGCACTTCGGGGATCCCCCCGCGGTCTGAAGCGTCCGCGTCACCCCGGGCCCGCATTCCGCGTTGCCCCGCGAAGGAATTCGGCGCCGATTGTCGGCACCCCATGAATCCCCCGCCCTCCCGACCTCTCTCACGACGTGACTGTCTCGCGCGCGCCGGTGCGTTGCTCGGTTTTTTCGCTGCGGGCCCGCTGCTGCGGGCGGCCGCGGCGAAGAAGGAGCGCGGGGCGGGCAAGGTCGAGACACCGCCCCCAACCAAGCCGCCGCTGGAACCCGCCGATGTCTCGCGCCTGCCCGCGGGTTGCGATCGTTTCGATCTCTTCCTCCTGATCGGCCAGTCCAACATGAAGGG
The DNA here is from genome assembly GCA_041184765.1 of Verrucomicrobiota bacterium. Lineage (GTDB taxonomy): Bacteria > Verrucomicrobiota > Verrucomicrobiia > Opitutales > Opitutaceae > ER46. Next base: position 3,365 of record JBEGJD010000294.1, read on the forward strand.
CCGGGGCGTTATGCCCGCCGAGCCGATGCGCGACCCGCGCATCGTGATGATGCACCTGCGCGACGACGCGTGGTACCTGGCGCGTCATCCCCTGCACCTCACCGGGGACGCGCGGACCTTTGCCGGGCACGACAACGCGGGGGTTGGCCCCGGGCTCACCTTCGCCACATCCGTGGCCGCGAAGACCCCGCACGCCCGGCTCGGGCTCATCCCTTGCGCGGTGGGAGGTTCCTCCATCGTCGTCTGGCAGCGCGGTGCCCGCCTTTACGATCAAGCCTTGCGCCGCACCAAAATCGCGCTGCGGCCGGCGGGTGCGGTACGGCCAAAACTTCGCGGCGCGCTTTGGCTGCAAGGCGAGGCCGATGCCACCGACGCCCGGCTTCCCGGCCATGAGGAAAAATTGCTCCGGCTGGTGGACGACCTGCGCGCCGACCTAGGGGAACCGGCGTTGCCCTTCATCGCCTGCACCATCGGCGAGATGCGGGTCGACGGCGACGGCCGCCGCAACGCCGACATGAACCGCCTGCTGCTGTCCCTGCCGCAAAAACGTCCGCATACCGCGTGCGTTGATGCCCGTGACTTGAAGACGCACATCGGCGACCAGGTGCATTTCGAC
>JBEGJD010000295.1:0-12045 GCA_041184765.1 Verrucomicrobiota bacterium
ATGGTGTCCCTGTTCAGCCGGAGGCAAAGGGAGGCCGGAAAAGCGCGCCGTGGGGAAGAGTCGCGGCACACCGGGATGGGGCAGGTACATCAATCCCTCCGTACCTACAAAAATGGACCCCTGCTCAACGGAACTCCGAACCTCCTCCAGCGTTCGTTGGGGCGGTAAGCCCACCTGAGACCGTAATTCAGCGGGGGCATTCGAAACGCCGTTGTACCAAAAAACCTCAACCTGGTCCGCGGCCGTGAACGGGGTGCCGGGAAAAACGAATCGCACCTCCGAGTCATGAGGCCAGTTCCAGTCATCCGGCGCCTCGCCTTCGGATCGCACGGAAACCGGAGAGGAAATTCCCAAGGCCCCGAAAACAGGATCAAGGATGTGACAGGCCATGTCCCCGAGGGCGCCCGTGCCGAAGTCCAGACGGCGGCGCCAATTCGCCGGGTGGTAATGCCCCGAAACAAAAGGCCGCTCCGGCGCCACTCCCAACCAAAGGTCCCAATCGAATCCCTCCGGTACCGGATCCGAAAGCCGGGGCGGCGGCCCGCGATCGCCCCAAAGCTTGCTGCTCCAGCTATGCACCTCCCGGATGCGGCCGATCACCCCGGAGCGGATCAAGGCGACCGACTGACGATAGGATTTGAACGCGTGGAACTGGATGCCCATCTGCGTCACCAAACCTTTTTCGCGGGCGATCCGGGTGAGCGCGCGCGTCTCGAAGACATCATGCGCGAGCGGCTTCTGGCAGTAGCAGTGCTTGCCCAATCGCATCGCGGAGTACGCGATGGGGCCGTGCATGTGGTCGGGCACGGAAACATTGACGGAATCAATCTCACCGGACTCCCGCTCAAGCAATTGCCTCCAGTCGCGATAGACACGCGCGCCCGGAAAAGCGGCCCGCAGTTCCCCGATGCGACCGAGATCCACTTCCGCTACCGCCACGAGCTTCACCCAGGGGTTGCTCGCCAAGGCCTGGATATCACTCCACGCCATGCCTCCCCCTCCGATGCTGGCATGGCGCAACACCCGCGGTTCCCCTGCGGCGAGAGACGGCGTCAGGACCGCCGACATTCCACCTAGGCCGGCGGCCTTGAGAAAGTCACGCCGGCCGAGGATTGGCCGCGCCGCGTAGGCTGATCCGGCTATTTCCCGATGCACCAAAGGAATTCCTCCCGAGGCTCGCCCTGCTTCGCGTGACGCAGGAAGATGCGATCTTCCGCGATGGCCGGTGAAGCAAATGCCTCGTCGCCGAGCTGGTTCCGCGCGACCACCGACCACGCTGAACCGACACGCTTGATAACGTGGGTCACTCCGGAAAGAGCGGTGGCGTACAGGATCTCTCCCGCCATCACTGGCGAAGCGAAAAATTCGCGATCCAGCTTTTCCCGCCAGAGCTCCTCACCGTCCTGCGCGCGCCATACCACGATCCGGCCCGTATCCTGCAATCCGACCACCGAATCCCCGGCCACCAACATCGAGGGCACATAGATGCCGGATCCACTCTGCCAAATCACTCCGCCCTTTCCGTCCGCCGCGATCGCAGAGACGTGGCTGCGGGGAAATCCACCGGAAACAAACACGGCGCGGCCGTCGGTCACCGGGGTGGTCACGGTCGTCTCGGTCGGTCCTTCAACCTCCCAAAGGACGCGCCCGCTGGCTGGATCGACGCTAGTCAGCTTGCTCCCCCCCGCGGTGATCAGCTGAGGAATCCCGTTCAGCTGAAAAACGACGGGCGACGGGTAGTTTTGGAACTTCCCCCGCTCCAGCACCCAGCGCTCACGTCCGGAGGACTTCTCCAGCGCCACGATTCGCCCCCCCTCCTTGTGGTCGGCGTTGATGATAACCAGATCGCCGTGGATCAAAGGCGAACCTCCATAGGCGCGCACGGTGACGTAATCGGAGACGCGCTTCTGCCAGAGGATCCTGCCTTCCGTATCTAGGGCGGAAACATGAATGGCCTTCTGGTTGAGGAATGCCGCATAGAGACGCCCTTCATCCCACGTGACCGACGCCGAGGCGTGGGAGGCCTGCCGACTGAGACTCGGTTCCAACCCTCCGCGGTGAAGTACCGTCTCCCACAATACCCGTCCCGATTGCGCATCAAATGCCAGCACACTCTGGCGCTGATCCAGATCGTAAGCCGTGGACAAGAAGACCTTTCCCGCAGCGACCGTGGGTGAACTGTGTCCCCTGCCAGGAACCGGAGTTCGCCAGCGCACCTGGCTCTGCTCAGACCAAGTCTGCGGCGGAGCTTCCCCAACCGACACTCCGTCGCGCGCCGGACCCCGCCAGCCCGGCCAATCCCGGGACGGCGCGACCGACGCAAAACCAAGCGCGACGACGCCCAGCCGCCAAACGACGCACGATTTCATCGCCAAGGCGCCTGCTGACAATTAGGCCGAACAGAAGAAATGACGGTGCGATCCCTTACACCAACGTTGCCAAACACGACCATAGCACCCGTTGCCATCACATCGGCGACCTTGAGGCAAGATCCGCGGGCTTGGCCGGCTCCACGCAAGGAGGGGACCTCCCGGTCAAGGCGACGTCGCAAGTGAAGATTCCCATCCTAGATCTGAAGCCCGCCTGCGACGAGCTGCGCGAAGAACTCGACGCCGCTTACCGGCGGGTCATGGACTCCGGCTGGCTGCTGCTGGGCCGCGAACTCGAGGCATTCGAGTCGGAATACGCGGCGAGCGTGGGCGCCGCGCATTGCGTCGGGCTGGCCAACGGACTTGAGGCGATGCAGCTTGTGCTCATGGCGCTCGGGGTCGGCCCCGGCGACGAGGTGATCGTACCTTCCCACGGCTACATCGCCACGTGGCTCGCCGTCACGCACGCGGGCGCCCGCCCGGTGCCGTGCGAGCCTGACCCGCACACCTACAACCTCGACCCAGACCGGCTGGCCGCGTGCAGGTCCCCGCGCACCCGGGCGATCCTGCCGATCCATCTCTACGGCCAGACGGCGGACATGGAGCGGATCAACGCGTTCGCGGCGCAGCACGGTCTTTTTGTGCTCGAGGACGCCGCGCAATCGCACGGCGCGCGCTGCCGCGGCCGCGCCGCGGGTTCGCTGGGCGACGCAGCCGGGGTGAGCTTTTACCCTAGCAAGAACCTCGGGGCTCTGGCTGACGCCGGCGCCGTGACGACTTCCGACGCGGCGTTGGCTGAAAAGATCCGTCACCTGCGCAATTACGGATCAAAAGTCCGGTACCAAAACGAATTCCTCGGGATGAACTCCCGCCTCAGCGAATTGCAGGCGGCGTTCCTGCGCGCAAAAATCCCGCGACTGGAGGAGTGGAACGCCCGGCGCGTCCCGTTGGCGGACCGATACCTCGAGCGGTTGCGCGGTGTCGGCGATCTTGTGCTGCCCGCCGTTCCCGACTGGGCCACGCCCGTCTGGCACCTGTTTGTTGTCCGGACTTCACGGCGAGAGGAACTGCAGCGGCACCTCGCGGCGCGGGAAATCGGCACTCAGGTTCACTACCCGGTGCCGCCGCACCTTTCCAAAGCCTACGCCGGAGCTGGCTGGAAACGGGGCGACTTCCCTCTGGCCGAGCGCCTCGCCGATGAGGTCCTGAGCCTGCCGATCGGGCCTCACGTTACGCCCGAGCAGGTCGACTTCGTCTGCGAACACGTGCGCGGTTTCTTTGGAGCCGCATGAACGGACTGATCGGTCGGCAGATCCTTTTCGAACCACAGGAACTCCTGCCGGAAGCCTGGAGCAAACTCGCAGCCGGTCCGCTTCACACCTTCAACCCGGGACTGGAGCGCTCGGCCGACGGCAACTGGATCCTCGCTTACCGCGTCGTCGCAGCGGATGGGAGACGCCGGATCGGGATCTGCCGGCTGGATCATGATTTCCGGATCATCCCGGGCAGCGCTTCGCCGCTGAGCGACACGCTCGTTTTCCATCAGCCCAACACCTACCCGGCGGTGGCGCTCGAGTGGTTCGCCGATCCCCGCCTCCTCCGCCTGAGGGGCAGGCTCTTCATTTATTGGAACTCTGGCTGGCACGAACCGCGCAACTACCAGTTTCTCGAGGAAATCGACGAAACGACCCTTCACCCGATCGGAAAAGCGCGCGAGTTGGTGCTCGCGGGCGCGGAGCGACGGAAACTGGAGAAAAACTGGATGCTGTTCGAACACGCCGGCCGCACGCTGGCGGTTTACTCGGTGCAACCGCACCGCGTGCTGGAATGCGACCTCGAGGGCGCAGGTGATATTGTTTGCCGCGAAATCGCCGCGGTCGAATGGAGTCTGCCGGGGTACCCGACCTGCCACGGCGGGCTGCGCGGCGGCGCGCCTCCTCGTCCCGCCGACGGCCTGCTCTGGTCGTTTTGCCACACCGTGCACGATGGCCCCGAAGGCTACGACTACCGCGCCGCGGTGTACGCCTTCCGGCCGGAGTCGCCGTTTGCGCCGGCATGGGTACCGGTACGACCGATCCAGCTTTGGAACGATACCCTGCCCGCGCGGCGCCATCCGCGGCTCAACCCCGCGGTGGGGGAAGTCATCTACCCCTGCGGGGTGCAACGGGACGGGGAGAACTGGGTGGTCACCTGGGGAATGAACGATGAACGCTGCGCCCTCACCGAGCTACCGCACGCGGCGCTCGCCGCGGCCGTGGCAGCGGTTGATGCCCCGCCATGAAAACCGCGTGGACCAAGCCGGCGAGCGCCGTTGTTGACCTGCCCGTCACACCGGAGCGAGCTTCGCGATGATGCCGGCGACCAAGCCCAGTCTCGTGCAAGCGCTGATCCTCGATCCGGCGCGGATGGTGGGCGGACTCTGGCGCCACCGTGAACTCATCTGGCAGTTCACACACCGCGCGATCGAGTTGCGGCACCGCGGCAGCCGGCTCGGCCCCCTGTGGGCGCTGGTGAACCCGCTTTCGATGCTGGTGTTGTACTTCTTCGTGTTCGGCCGGCTTTACGGCACGCGGTTCGGGACGCTGCCCGGGGAAACGGAGTTCGACTTCTCTCTAGCGCTGTTTCTGGGACTGAGCCTGTTCCACGTATTCACGGAGACGCTCTCGGCCTCACCGGCGATGATCACGGGCAATCCCAACTTTGTGAAAAAGGTGGTGTTCCCGCTGGAGATCCTCCCGGTCGCGCAGGTCGGAGCCGCCCTGTTCCACTTTCTGGCGGGACTTACGCTGATTGTGACCGGCAGCTTTTTCGGCAGCGCGGGGCTGGGATGGGGTCTGGCCTGGGTGCCGGTGATCGTCCTGCCGCTGGCCTTGCTCTCGCTGGGAATCGGGTGGGCGCTTGCCGCGATCGGCGTGTTTCTCCGCGATATCGGACAGATAACGGGCTTCGTCGCGACCGCGCTACTCTTCGCCAGCGCCGTCATGTACCCGCCTTCCAAGATTCCCGAAGGCCTCGATTGGCTGCGCTTCAATCCCTTGCTGCAAATCGTGGATCTCGCGCGACGAACCGTGCTCTGGCACGAACCGATGCCTTGGGCGACCCTCGGGCAGGTCTACGCGGTCGCGATGCTCATTTTCGCCGCAGGAGCGGTGCTTTTTTCCCTGCTGAGACGGTCCTTCGCGGAAGTTGTCTGACGACGACCTTCAGGCGGGGCGACCGATTGAGATTTCGTACGGTAGCCGGACCAGGCCGTGGACAACCTCCTGTTCAGGAGTCGTCGACAACTCCACCACAGCGGCGTTGAGCACCCGGTCCCACGTGTTGTCGGAGTCCCCGCCCGCGCCGCATCCGAGATCGAGCGTGTACTGCCCGGGCTGGAGCTCGAGGCGGAATCGGATCGTCACCAGCGCGGAACCGCCCGCCGAAAGCGACGTGATCAAACGGCGCGCCACGCGCAGTCCAGTCGCGAAGACGACCTGACCGTGACGATTCCTGAACTCACAACCGGCGCTGACTCCGTTTACGTCGCGCGAAGCGCGGACCAAAACGACCGCCTGCGCCCAATCCCCCACCCTGAAACCACCCGCCGCTGTACCGTCGGCGTGCAGCAGCCACGCCTTTTCAACGCGCACCCCGCCATCCCCGAGCCTTTCACAGCCCGCCAGCCCGAGGGGCGCCGCCTCCGGCAGTTTCGCCAATTCCAGCGCAGAGGCTTCCGTCGTAGAAGCGGGTGCATTGCCGGCTAGGGCCGACATCGCGGTCACGTACTCACGCACGCAGGCACCCGCCTCACCGATGAAACGCACCCGGCCTCGATCGAGCCACATCGCGCGCCGGCACATGCTGAGCACGAACGAAAGGTCATGTGTCACCACGAGGAGCGTGACGCCGCGCTGGATAAGCTCATGCAGGCGGCGGCTGCATTTCTGCTGGAAGACGATATCCCCCACGCTGAGCGCCTCATCGATGATCAGGATGTCGGGCTCGACGGAGATCGCGACGGCGAACGCGACGCGCATCATCATGCCGGTCGAGTAGGTCTTCACCGGCTGCTCGAGGAAATCACCGATGTCGGCGAACGCCACGATGGAGGCAAATCGTTGCTCCATCTCCTTGCGGGAGATGCCGAGAATCGCACCGCTGAGCAGGATATTTTCCCGACCCGAGAACTCCGGGTTAAAGCCGGATCCAAGCTCCAACAGCGCCGTCACGCGCCCGCGGACCGAGAACTCCCCGGCGGTCGGCTGCAACGTTCCGGCAAGGATCTGGAGGAGCGTGCTCTTACCCGCTCCATTTCGACCGATGACACCAAAGGCCTCTCCCCGCGCGACCTCAAATGACACGTCACGGAGCGCACGGACTTCGCCCGCGCCCGAGGACTGCACGGCCAACCCAAGCGCCGATCGCAGATGGCGGCCAAATCCAGCGCCGGACAAGTACGTCTTGCCTAAGAAGGCGGCCCGCATCGCCACTGGCTGCGGGTTGTAGGCGCCTCGGAAATCGGCCTCGGAGGGTGACATCTCCATGATAGCAGCGGGCCTACCCTCGTCGGAGCAAGGCGCAAGGCGGACTTTGAACGGCCCGTTTTCGGCAGCTATGCATGATAGAGCTATTTTCTCCGAAAGATTCCACCTAGTTTCGACGGGCTCTTGTTGAAGCTGTCTCTTGAACGAGTCGCTTGGCTTCAACTAATTCCTCCTGCGAAAGCATTCGGGAGATCTCGTCCAAGCGCTGCTGAGCATCCGTGATCCCACCCTCCGCAGCCGATGCCATCCACCGGTACCCTTCAAGCAAGCTCTTGGGTACTCCTGAACCGAGGGTATACATCACCCCGAGATTGAACTGTGCAGGAGCGTAGCCCTGCTCGGCAGCAAGCCGATACCACTTTACCGCAGCAACGGGATCAGGAGGCCGGAGCTTTCCGCCAGTATACATTGAACCGAGGTCATTCTGGGCCTGAGGGAGGCCTTGCGAAGCGCTGCGAACATACCAAGTCGAGGCTTCATCCACGTTTTTATCAACGCCTGTTCCTTCCATCAGGATGGTCGCCAATCGGTGTTGTGCGTAGGCATTTCCCCGCAGAGCCGATAGCCGGACCCAACGCGCGGAAGCTTCCAGATCCTGTGACACGCCTTCTCCTTTAGCCAACATCATGCCTAGATTAAACTGCGCCACCGGATCACCGCCCTCGGCCGCCAAGAGATACCACCTTACAGCCTCGACGCTATCACGCGAAACTCCTACGCCGGTAGCGTAAGCCACACCGAGCTCGTTTTGGGCCGAAGTTAATCCCAGTTCTGCCGCCCGCTTGCGCCAAGTCATAGCCGCCACGGCGTCCTTACGCACACCATGACCGATATCATACAAGCGGCCGAGGTCAGCATGCGCCTGCGCATTCCCGCCAGCCGCAGCGCGATGATACCAATACGCGGCCCGTTCAGGTATTTTCGGCACGCCTATCCCATGCTCGTGGAGGTACCCGAGATTTCGCTGTGCATCCGCACTTCCCGCTTCGGCTGCCTGGGTCAGCCACTTTACGCCCAACTCAGGGTTCGCCCGAACGCCGTTCCCCGAGGCGTACATGACTCCCAGATTGTTTTGAACCGCGAGGAGGGGACTCGGGAAGCTCCAGAAGGTATCGACCGGAATACGCTTCTGCCCAATCACATGAGTGGCTGGCAAGAGCAGTGCGCAGGCTGCCACGAGGTGAATTCCCCACCGTATCGGACGCGCCGAAGCTTTCGACACGAAGCTGTAGCCCAACGGCAGAGTCGGTAGCAGTAGAATCATGGATCGGCTGATATCCAGGGCCGAGAATACGCCAACCGCTGCAGTGCAGATGATAATCGCCGTGAGAATCGCCGACCGGGCTGTAGCTCCGGGTGTAGTCGAACGGAGCGAGCCCAGAACCGCAGCTAGTACCAAAACCCAGCCAAGGCGAAGTCCAGCCCAAGCACCGTAAAGTCTCTGGCTGATCGGAATTCTCACGGATAATACGAAGGCGTTCAGGTACTCTCCGATAGTCTGGGATCCTCCAGTTCCACCCAAACCCAAGCGGAGCAACGCGTAACCAAGAGTCAGGATAATTGGCCAAACAGCCTCCAGCCGGAACCATTCGCGAAAGCTAATTATACCGTCTTCGGTGGTAAGCCAGCGCGTCCAAAGAGCCAAGGGCAGACCAAGCACAAATCGTTCATCAACCCACGGAGCAAGAACGCAAGCGAGCAGGACAATGCCGCGCCTGCGGGCAAAAGCGGAGGCGAGAAGGGCAACGCCGAGCCACGAGTCGTAATAACCAAGAAGCCCCATCGATGTGATAAACGGAGCGGTTGAACCGGCGATTAGACCGAGCAAAATTCCCCTCCGGCCCATCTCGCCTGTTGCCAAAGCCTCGCGCCGACCTAGGCAAACCAGAAACAAAACAAGGAAAAAGGACCCCAAATGCGCAAGGCCGAGAGTGGCCCAGGGCGGGAGTTCCACGAGTCGACTGAAGGCCGGAATCAACAGACGCCACCTTACAATCTGATGATTTGGATCATCAATGGGAGCAGCAAAGTCAGCGACTTGTCGGGTTACGTAAAATCCTCTAGCCCAGTATGCACTCATGATGGCCCGATCCACCTGAGCTTGATCAACTGGAGTTGAAACCTCCGCGTTCGCAGAGCTCAGCTGTTCGCACAGCACCCACCAGTTCGGAGAAAACTGGATGGTCAGCAGGGAGAAGGTTCCTACTCCAAAAGTTAGCGCCGCTATGGACTCCCGGAGCGAGAGAGGAAGCCGAGTAATCCAAGAGATCCGCTTCAAAGAACTATACCATTTGCTTAACGGCATGGCACTTTATTCTTAACCTCCAGATTCTACTTGATTCGAAAACCGGTCGTTTTTGATCGATTGCCCGACTCGTGCACTGCTTGCGTGCAGTGGTTTCGATTCGGCTGGAATCGCGTCCTCCAAGGGACGCAAAGCGGTGAAGAGCCGCTTGCAGGTGGCGTCCGTCGCCAGGTCGCCGAGCCTCTCGACTGGGTTGAGTCTGAGCTGTAGGGCGGCAGTGGCACCAAGCGCACATTGGCCGGCCGTCGCGAGTCGGCGGACTGTATATGAATACCGGCTTGGCCCTGGATTACGTTGTGCCGACCGGTGGGCCTGGTCTCGCTGATCTGGCGCAGGAACGCCGCGTTAAAGTCCTGGTCGATGACCTGGGTGAGAAGCAGTTCCAATCGGTTGACGCAGTCGACTTCAAGCGCCTCATGCAGGTAGCCCCATTGATAGCGGGTGGCGTAGGGCGCGCGCACGCGCACCCCGCGCAGTCCCCGACAACGTCTGATTGCCGGCAACAAACCGTAGCGGTGCTCGTCGCGCATCCAAAGCCGCACGGGCCCTTCAGCGCCGGCGCTGGCCTCGGACAGTTTTTTCGCCTGCGTGACCCTCAAGGCCTCCGCCTGCTCCGCGTCTTTCTTGCCATAGGTTTTGCGCGGCACCCTCAGGCCCCGCCGGCTTTTCGCATCAGCGAATAGACGCCTGGCAACGATAACCTGTGCTTGGTACGCGCCTCGGTCCACGCCTGCGCGTCTTTCGCGCGGCGAAACTTCCCGTCGCGCAGCTGCACCACCATCGCTTCGCGATCGGCACCGGCTAAAGTCGGCTGCCTGCCGCGCTTGCGCTTGCGCTTCAGCCGCGCCGGGCCACCGACGATGAGGAAAGCGTCGAGGCAACAGAACACCGAGCGCCGGCTCACAACCGCCGCCACTGCGATCTGCTCGGTAATGAGCACGTGTTGCGCCACCAACCAGATCACCATCAGGCGCTACCGGGGCCACCCACTGGTTGCCTCCTTCCACGCCGCCTCTAGCCCCACCACTTTGGTCACCCCTAGCCGGGGAAGTATTCGAAAAATGGAACCCCGATAACAATATAGCGCCAGAGCGATACATATTTTTTATAAGCCACGAGATAGATTCAACGCGGCTGAGATGGCTGTGTGATCGAGGCGGCACGTTCCAGACAGGCGCGCGCTTCATCTTCCCGGCCTGGTACGCTTTGCAAGAGTCGTCCAAGCCGCATCCAGGCCTCGGCCGAAACGGGTTTCAATCTTACCGCCTGCCAAAGAGCCTCTATACCCTTGGCAACCGTTTTAGGCTCCTTCGCACGCGCCAATCCCAGATGAAGCCATGCCTCGTGGTTACCCGGATCGGCGCCAACTGCTTTCTCCAAGCAGGCGATAGCCTCAGGGATATTATCACCACTGCTGTAGAGAGACGCACCCAGAGCGATTCGGAAGTCGACCCTTTCGGGCCTTAATTCAACGGCTTTCCTTAGGTGGGGTACGCTTTCAGCCACCCTTCCCGAACGCATCATCAAAAGCCCAAGCTGGGCATGGGCCATTGCATGAGAAGGCTGCAGACGCAGGCATTCCTTGAGGGAATGCTCCGCGAGTGCAGAATTCTCCAATGCGAGGTGCGCGATGCCCATTTGATAATGAGTTTCAGCGTCCCGCGGTTCCAGACGGGCGGATTCTACGAGGTGTTGGAGACCCTCCCTCAAAGTCTCAGGTTTCGAAAGAAGAGCAGCCCCAAGCGAGCCATGAGCCCGGTGGTTGAGCGGAGCCTTTGTGATCGTATCACGCCAGATGCTTTCCGCGGATCTGAAATCGAGATTCCGTTGGTACGACAGGTAGCAGAACAGTAACGTGAGAGATGTGAGTACGGTGGTGAAGAATCGTGGCGTGAGAAACTGAATCAGGATAGCGACAGCTGCGGAGGAGCAAATCAGGGGAAGATATAACCTGTTTTCAGCAATCGGAGCGCCGATGACGGGGAGGAATGACGTCGTCGGCAAAAGGAGGACGAAGAAGAGAGTCGCAGGAACCCCAGCTGGCTTCCTGCAGATGAATGCTACAGAGCTTACAAAAAAGCCCAGCAGTCCGGCGATACCGACCCAAACCGGGAACTGAAAAAGCGACGCGGCTGTCGTGCCTCGATCGAAGATAAGACGAGTCGGCAAGATCGCGAGGCGGACGTATTCCCCCCAGCCTCGGACTTGAATCATCAGGTATTCGCCCCAGGACCAATCGAGGCTCGCGAGGCCACCGCGTGAAAACAGACCGGAACCTACCGAAAAGGTCAGAAGTAGAAAAAGTCCGGGCGCGTAGATCACAAGGTAGCGCAGAATCTCCGGAACCTGCGGAGGACCGTTCTTCGTCGGCAGAAACCAAATCAGGAGGGCGCACACCAGTGGTGCAGTGATAATTGTCTCTTTGGTCAGAACTCCGCAGCAAAAAGCCAAACAGGCTCCCATACCCCAAGCCGACTGTAGTCGCGATCGCCTTGCGCGTAGGGCGCAACCAAGGGACGTGAGGTAGAAAAGAGCCATAAGGCTTTCCGCTCGCTGGGAAATGTAGGTAACGCAGACGGTGTTTACTGGATTGAGTAGCCAAAGGGCTGCGGTTCCTGCCGCGATGCGACCTCCAAACTCAGGCTTCAATCCAACGCGACCCAGTAACTCGAGGATTAGCCAGAAGACCAATCCCCCGTTTACTCCGTGGATGAGCAGGTTTCCAAGGCGATAACCTGCTGGATCTGTCCCGGTCCAACTATGGTCGAATGCGAAACTCCAGTTCAGCACGGGTCGGCCTGCCGTGAAGCTCCAAGCTGGCGGCGCGAAGGCCTCCCTTGAGAGA
>JBEGJD010000296.1:0-2595 GCA_041184765.1 Verrucomicrobiota bacterium
ACCATGCGTGCTGGCATGGTAATGGTCGTGCGTCCACAGGCTCACCTGCCCGAAAGCGACCCCGTCGTACGGATTGCCGTCGGCGAAGCCCGCGCGGATCGCGCGCAGCCACGACTCTCCAACCGGGATAACCCCGCGCACCTGCGGCGTGGCGGCGGCCGCGCGATCATAGGCCGCACGCACGTCACGCGCCATACCCTCGAGCCCTTTCCCGTGCCACGCACCCTTCTCCAGATAGACCAGATCGGCCCGCGGCCACGTCGCGATCAGACGCACGTCGACCCGCGGGTTATAGCCCGCGAACATTTCTCCGAGCGCCCGCGCGAACCGGATCAGAAGCTCCGGATCACCGGGCTTGGCTTGGTTGAGCACGCTGTGCGACTGCATCACCACGACGTCCCAAGGGCGGCCGATCAGCGAGGCCTTCTTCTCCAGGTGGAAATCGAAACCCTGCCCCGAGGCGGTCTCGACACTGACCTCATAGGCGAGACCGGCGTCGCCCGTGAAGGCCTTGAATAGCGCGGGTACCCCACCGACCCCCGCCCGGTTCAGATCGTTGACCGTGCCGGGTCGGAAAAAGCGCACCGGCGATCCCGATCCGAACAGGAAGCTGTTGCCGAGGAACAGCACCCGCACCGGCGCCGCATCGGCGCCGAGCAGCCCCGCCGGAGCCAGCAGGAGGGAGAAAAACAGGGCCAGGATGCGGCGCGTGGCGAAGCTAGGAAGATAGGAGCGCATGGGAGAAAGAGAACTCCGACATGAACCGCGGCAACCTCCCCGGCTACACCAAAGCCATGCCGCCCCTATCCGCGATACCCGCACTGCTGCAGCTGAAAATCATGTTTTTCGGCACGATTTCACCCGGTCACGCCAGCGTCGTATTCATCCGCGCCATCTGCGAAATCCGCGGTTCAAGTTCGCTGCGGTCGAAATGGCCTTGGGCCGTCACGCAAGCGGCATGGTCCGCGGCGGGCTTGCCCGCCGTAGCCTCGGCGGAGGCGGGCGGCCGCGGCTACACCAGGCCCATCCGATCCGTGTCCATCCGAGGTTGACCCCTCGCGAAGCCTTTCCGAAGCGGTGCTCAAAGCCGCTTCGATTGCGGCGACTTCGCGCTGGGATGGCCGCGAGCCACCGCGCCCCGCCTCAATGGGCGCTTTCCTCGGATTCCTCCTTGGGCTCGGGCAGGAATTGCGTGAGCAGGGCGCCGACGAGGACGTAGGCGCCGGCGACGCAAGCGCCGATCACCGCCATGCGGGCCGGATCAGGTTTGTCGGACGCGGAAAGCGTGAGCGTGATCCACGCCGCCGCGGTGCCGAGGATGCGGCCGCCGATGTTGGCGGCGAAGCTCTCGCCGGTGCCGCGCAGGTGCACCGGGAACACCAGCGGGATGTAGTTACCCCAGAAGCTGAACTGCGCCACGGTGAGGAAACCCGCGATGAAGATGCCAACCTTGATCCAGGTGAGGCTGCCGGGGTCGGCCAGCTGGCCCGACATCCACCAGAAGAACAGCGGCACGAACAGCAGCGCCGGCAGCTGGAACACGCGCAGCAGGGAGCGGCGCGAAACGATGACGACCGCGAGCATCGCGAGCGCGAAACGGCCCGCGAGGCCGCCGATCTCCTGCCAGACCGTCACCCCGGCGACCATTTGGTCGCTGGTGTTACCGGACGCCTGGCGCATTTCACGCTGGGCGACGGGCTCGGGCTTTTTCGCGGCCTTGGCGGCTTCCATCGCCGCCCGGCCCTTCTCCTTGGCGGCGGCGAGGACGGCGGCGTGGCCCGCCTCCGCCGGCGTACCGATGCGCTGGGCACCGATGATCTGCGGCAGCTGCTGGATGGCGCCGAACGCGATGCCATAGCTCGCGGCAAAGATGATCGTGGTGAGGATGGTCGTCTTGCGCAGCTCGGGCGCGAAGAGCGCCGCGATGCTCGGGCGCTTGAGCGTGCCGCTCTCCCGCTTGCGCTGCCAGATCGGCGACTCCGGCAGGAACGGCCGGATCAGAATCAACGGGAGCGCAGGGAATACACCCGAGATCAGCGTGTACCGCCAGGCCTCGTGGCCGCCATGGATCGCCGGCAGGTCGGCCGCCCAACGCGCCGCGAGGATGTTGGCGCCCGCGACCAGCAGGCCGCCGAACGAGGAGAAGGCCTGCGTGTAGCCGAGTACCTTCTCGCGCTGCGCCGGCTGCGTGAAGATCTCCGCCAGCCACGCCACCGCCGCCACGAACTCCACGCACACGCCGATGAACACCAGGCAGCGGTAGAACAACAGCTGCTGCAGCGAGGTCGCGTAGCCCGCCGCGAACGCCGCGAAGGCGTACAGCAGGATGCTGAACGTCAGCACCCGCCGGCGGCCCAGCAGGTCCGTAAGGTAACCGCCGAGCAGACCGAAGATGCCTCCGGCGATCGCCGGCACGAAGAAGAGCGTCCGAGCCCACTGCACGTAAGCCTCGCCGCCGGGGGACCACATCGCCGCCGCCTTGGCGCGGTCCATCCCGCCCGCCACCAGCTGCTCCACCAGCGGGGCACTCAGCGACGCGATGGCCGGCTTGATGATCAGCGGCAGCATCAGCAGCTCGTAGATGTCGAACGCGAA
>JBEGJD010000297.1:0-4311 GCA_041184765.1 Verrucomicrobiota bacterium
GTTCATGCCCGACGAAAAGACCCGCGTGAAAATCTCCGACGTGAAGTCGCGCCGCGCGTCCGCGATCTCGATGATGCCCCCGGGCCTCATCAACTCGCTCAATCCCGACGAATTGCAGGACCTCCTCGCTTACGTGCTCAGCGGCGGCAACGCGTCCGACGCGATGTTCCGCAAGTGACCTCCGCCCCGGCGCCCTTCCACGGGCGCCGGGTGCATCCGTGGTAAGTCTCCGCGGGGCGCGCGAACGCGCGCCGGTAGAAGCTGGAAGTTGAGGTTGAAGTCACGTGCATCCGAACGCGCGGCATGAACCTCAACCTGAACCCTCAACTTCAACCCGGCCGCCAAAGGCGGACGCCCCATCCGTCTTAATCCGAGTCCATCCGTGGTTGCTCACCCGCGGAACACTTCGAAAGCGCCTTTATTCGTGTCCATTCGTGGTTGGTCTGCCTCCTACGCGCCATGAGCGACAACCAAGGTTCAAATCCGCTCCCTTCGGAACCGCCTTCGGCCTTCGCGATTTTAGCATGATCCGAGGCGGGCGGCCTCGGCTACACCCGATGATTTTCGTCCGGACATGCCGGACCGAATTTCATCAAGAAACGACTGCGATTTAGCCGAGCGTGTTCACTCGGATTGTCGGTGATTCATCCCGCCAGATTCTCCTCACTGCCTCTCGCTTTCACTCATCCCTCCCAGCGCGGCGAGCTGCGCTGGGTGACTTCGTGTCCATTCGTGGTTGGTCTCCCACGGAGCACTTCGGAGTCACCTCCCCACCCGCTACCCGAGCATGCCTTGGAGCGGCTTGCTAAGCTGGAAGGCCTCCCGAACGGCGGCGAAGGCTTCGATCAACTCCGCGGGAGCTCCCGGGCGCGGAAAGACCACTTCCAGCGAGGCGCCATTGCAGCGGACCACGGCATCGACGCCTTCGACGGTCAGGGTGCAGTCGCGGCAGTCGGACGGGTAGGTCACCGAAATTCCGGTGTCGGCAGCGAGGGATTCCACCGCGTCGATGACTGCCTCGACGCGAGTGCCCTGGCGGAGTTTGAAGGACAGTTCCGAGAAGCGTCGGGCGAAGACGCCCGCGAACTCCGGTGAGCGCGCCACGTCCAGATCGCGGAGCGCCGACAGGGTCGCCGTGACCGTGTAGCGGGCCGGATCGGCCTCCTCCAGAGAATAGGCGATTTCCACGGTGAAATCGCGGGCGGACAACACCGCGGACGGGCTCGTGACCGCGAGGGCGATGTCCTTGCGCTTGTAGGCTAGCGCTTGGCGGGCGGCCTGGAAGAACGCCTCGGCCTCCTCGGCGAGTTCGTCCGTGCAGAGCCGGGCAAGAAAACCCAGCGTCGCCGGGTTGACCGCGTCCGGGACGCTGTGGTGCGTCTTGCGGAACCCCCGCAGCGCCTTCACGGGCCCGCCCGTGCGGCCCACGAAGGTGAGCTCGGCGACAAGGCTGGACGGCAAGTCTCCCACGATCGTGCGAGGAAAGGCCGCGCGTGGTACGCTGCCGAGCCGAAATCCGGCGGAATCACCAGCACCTGTACCAAGGGATCAGCCTGTTACATGTTAGCACAAACGAGAGCCAGGCTCGGGCAACCGGCTAACATGTAACAGGCTGATCCCTCATGGATCGACCCCGAAGGCTCTTGTCGCGGCTCGGAGGAGCCGCCACGCTCTCGGCCAGCGCCGGAGACCGACTGGTCCCGCGCCAGCGCCCCACCCCACCCCGCCATGCCCACCGAACGCGCCCTGCCGCCGTGTCGCCGCCTTGCCGCGCACACGTTGCTCCTGCCCCTGCTCGCCACGCTCCTTCACGCCCAGACCGCGCCGGAGGATCCCGCGGCCCCCGCACGAAGAGAGACCGGCAGCCCTCCCGCCGCGACCGTACCGTCGTCCGCGGGGACGACGTCCGCCACCCGCGCCGGGGATACCGTCGTGCTCTCTCCTTTCGAGGTCTCCGGCTCGGGCCGGGGCTATTACGCGTCGAACACCATGTCCGGCACGCGGCTCAATTCGCGGGTCGAGGACCTCGCCTCGTCGATCACCGTCATAACCAAGGAGCAGATGGCGGATTTCGCGCTGCTCGATATCAACGACATCTTCCTTTACGAGGCCGGCACCGAGGGGATCGGGACCTACACGGAGTTCGCGGTCGACCGCAACGGAAGCCCGACCGACAACTCCCTCAACCCGAACGGCTCCAACCGCGTGCGGGGCGTCGGCTCCGCGAACATCTCCTTCGCCAACTTCGAGACCAGCGGCCGCATGCCGCTGGACCCCTCGGTGCTCGACGCCGTCGAGATCAGCCGCGGACCCAACTCCACCGTGTTCGGCCTGGGGAACGCGTCCGGCACCGTGAACATGGCGCCCGCGTCGGCCAACACCAGCCGCGACCGCACGCAAATCGCCGTGCGATTCGACAGCTTCGACGGCGGCCGCACGAGCCTCGACTTCAACCGCGTCCTCCGGCCCAACGTCCTCGCGATCCGCGCGAGCGCGGTCTACCAGCGCGACGGGTACGTGCGAAAGCCCTCCGGCACCGACACCCGCCGCCTCAACGCGATGGTACGCTACCGGCCTTTCCGGGGAACCACGCTGACCGCCTCCCACTTTTACTACCACATCGACGGAAACCGGCCCAACACCACCCCGCCACGTGACGCGATCACTGGGTGGCTCAAGGCGGGCCAGCCCACCTGGGACCCCGTGACGACGACGGCGCGGATCAACGGCGTCACGGTCCCCGGCGCGTTCACCGCGACCACCCTCCCCCCCTATTTCACCAGCGCGAGCCTGCGCGACCAATCCGCGCTCTTCATCGATACCGACGGCCGTATCGGTTACTGGGGTCCCGGAAGGACCAGCAGCACGACGTCGCCGGAGGGGCGCAACCAGAACATCGTGCTCGTCAACACCACTCCGGAGCAGATACGGGCGACGCAGCCGCTCTTCTCCAGCGACCCCTCGGTGACCAGCACGGCGATCTACGATTGGCGGCGCGTGAATCTGGCGGCGATGAACCGCCTGAACGAGACGACCCTGATGACGCACCTGCAGGTGGAGCAGACTCTGCTCGAGACGTCGCGGCAGCAACTGGCGCTGCAGGCAGGCTATTTCCGCGAGGCCTCGCGGCGCGACAACCGCAGCCTGTACGGAACGGCCGGAAGCTCGGGCGCGACGGGTTTCCTCCATATTGACGCCAACGAGCGCCTGCCGGACGGCAGCCCGAATCCCTTCTTCCAACGGCCGTACATCGGCTTCTGGAACACCAAGGGCATCACCGGGGGGCCGTCGGAACGGGAAACGTTCCGCGGACAGCTCGCCTACCGGCTGGACCTGCGGAACGAGCCGGGGCTGCTGCGCTGGCTGGGACTGCAGCAGGTGCTGGGGTACGGCGAGTACAAGCTCAACCGGTCGCGCGGCACGATCTGGCGCGACGTGCTCAGCTCGACGCATGCGTGGAATCCGGCCCGCACCGGCACCTCATCCAACTTCACGCCGCTGAACATCGCCTACACCTACTACCGCTACTACGTGGGCGATAACATCGGCTTCAACGCGGACCGCGCCCCGCGCGACTTCCAGCCCGGAACCTACCCGTACCGTTGGGGCGGATGGATCAACCCGGGAACGCCGGCGGCGACGCCGAACTTCGTCACCGAGCAGGCGCGCCTTGCGCCCGATTACTGGTTCGATTCCACCACCACGTGGGACCGCACCGTGCTGCGGACGCGGGGCGGTGTACTGCAGAGCCACTTGCTGGGTGAGCGGGTGATCACGACCCTGGGCTACCGCAAGGATGAACGCAGCCAGCGTCAGCGCGGCATCCCGCTATTCCGCGCACTGCCGGACGGCTCGGTCGTGCTCGACTACCCCTCGACCTTCAACCTCAACCCGGCGGACTGGGTGCGGGCCGGCGGTAGCACCAAGACAGCCGGCGTGGTGGTGAAGGCGGCGCGGTGGATCAACTTCCACTACAACCAGTCGAACAGCTTCCAGCCGCAGGGCTACGCGGTCGGTCTGTACCTCGGCCCACTGCCGGATCCCACCGGGCACGGGCGGGACTACGGTTTCTCGCTCAATCTTGCCGGCGGGAAGCTGGTGCTGCGGGCCAACGCCTACGAGACAACGCAGATCGACTCCCGGAACGGGAGCATGCGGATCATCGCGCAGCGGATCCGGAACCTTGATTTCGACTCACCCAACGGCAACCAGTTCTTCAACCTCGCGACGCGGGCCCGGTCGTGGGTGACCAACTCCGCCGCCGCGCAGGGCCGCACGCTGACAAACGACCAAATCCTCCAGGAGGTTGTG
>JBEGJD010000298.1:0-5227 GCA_041184765.1 Verrucomicrobiota bacterium
TCTCCATTCATCTCTACGCCGATGGCGCCGACCGCGCCGGCATTCTAGATCTTTACGCCAAGCCCTACATCAAGGGCCTGACGACCAACCCGAGCCTGATGAAGAAGGCCGGGATCAAGGACTACGAGGCGTTCGCCAAGGACATCCTGCGCACGGTCACGGCGAAACCGATCTCGCTGGAGGTGTTCACGGATGATCTCGCCGACATGAAGCGTCAGGCGCTGAAGATCGCGTCCTGGGGCGCCAACGTTTACACGAAGATCCCGATCACCAACTCCCGCGGGGAGTCGTGCCTGCCGCTCATCCGCGAGCTGGGTCTCGCCGGGGTAAAGTTGAACGTGACGGCCCTGCTCACGCTCCGCCAGGTCGCGGGCGTGGCGGAGGCCCTCAATCCCCAAGTGGCCTCGGTGGTGTCGGTCTTCGCCGGCCGCATCGCCGACACCGGCGTGGATCCGATGCCCCTGATGCGTGCGTCGCTGGCGCTGCTGGAAGGCCAGCCGAAGGCGGAACTGCTGTGGGCGAGCACGCGCGAAGTGATCAACATCCTGCAGGCGCAGGAGTGCGGCTGCCGCATCATCACCGTGCCGCACGACATCCTGGGCAAAGCCGTGAAGATGTTCGGTCAGGACCTCACGGAACTCTCCCTCGACACCGTGCGCATGTTCGCCCGCGACGCCGCCGAATGCGGTTACCGCATCTGAGGGACAAGGGGCTGAGGGACTAACGACCCGAGGGACCAAGTGGCCGAGAGACTGAACCGATAGTTTTGAACAGAAGGCCGGGAAGAGCGGGAACCAAGCATGCACCCCGATTACGAGCGGGCTGACCGCTGGTCGCCGCAGGTAATAGGCGCCGCGATCGAGGTTCATCGGGACAAGGGACCGGGATTGCTCGAAAGCATTTATCACCGCTGCCTGCTGCATGAGTTGGCCTTGCGGGGGGCTCCGGTCGAACGCGAGCTCTCGGTCCCGATCACCTACAAGGACCTCGTTTTCGAGGAGCAGATCCGCCTCGATCTTCTGGTTGATCGATGCCTCGTGGTTGAGATCAAAGCCGTGGAAAAGCTTCTCCCGATCCACCTGGCCCAGACTCTTAGCTACATGCGGCTCCTGAACGCGCCCTTGGGGTTGGTGATCAACTTCCATGAGCCAGTGGTAAAGGACGGCATCCGACGGCTGACTCTGCGCGGCGCAGACCAGCCTTGAACCTCACCGGCCTTCCCGTCCTTCCTGTTCCCCAACCGCACCTGCGCTCTTGAATATTATCTTTGTTAACTACGGCGACTTCACGACCAACAGCCTGAACCACATCGGCGGGTTCGCGAACACGCTGTGCGCTTCGGGGCACGCCTGCGCCGTGGTGGTGCCGCACCGCAAGGAGACGCTGCAGCATATCGCCGGGCCTCTGTTCATCGCCGCGACCTACGACGAGGCCCTCGCCCGCCCCAAGCTCTTTCCCGACGGCCGCACGGCGGACATCATCCATGCCTGGACGCCCCGCGAGTGCGTCCGCGCTTTCGTTCTCGCCTACCGTCGCGCCGCGCTCGCAGCCGGAGCGGCGCCGGGCGACGGACGACTGCTGATCCACCTCGAGGATAACGAGCGCTTCCTCCTGGAGAGCTTCACCGGCCGCCCGCTGGAAAGCCTGCGCGCCGCTTCCGATTCCGAGCTGGCCGCGCTGCTCGACCCGAGCCTGCCGCACCCCGTGCGTAGCGAGACGTTTCTCGGTCTGGCGGATGGCGTGACGCACATCATCGAGCCGCTCGCCGCTTCCGCCCCGGCCGGCACGCCGACGCACCTGCTTTTCCCCGGAGTCGACTCCAAGCTGTACGGTCCGGACCGGGTCGCTGCGGCCGAAACCGCCGCGCTGCGGAAGGACCTGGGCTTGGCGGACAACGAGAAGGTGATCGTTTTCACCGGCTCCAACACCTTCGCGAACGAGCCGGAGATGCGCGACCTGTACGTTGCGGTCGCCCTCCTGAACCAACGCGGAACGCGCGTGCGTCTCGTGCGCACCGGCTTCAACTCCCCCCGCTTCCTCGCCGGTCTCACGGATGACCTGAAGCGCCACGTGCTCGATCTCGGCTTTGTGGAGAAAGCGAAACTCCCCCGCCTGCTCGCCCTAGCCGACGTCCTGGTACAGCCGGGCCGGCCCGGACCGTTCAACGACCAGCGGCTGCCCTCGAAGCTCCCCGAGTTTCTCGCGTCCGGCCGGCCCGTCCTCCTCCCGCCCACCAACCTCGCCGCGCTGATGCAGGATGGGCGCGAGGCGGTTTTCCTTCCGGCATCGGGTACGCCCCAAGACATCGCGGCGACATGCGAGCGGGTTTTCGGTGATCCGAAGCTGGCCACCGCGCTCGGCGCGGCTGGATCCGCCTTCGCCCGCGAACACTTCGACCTCGCCGCCAACACCCGCGGCCTCGCGGCGTTCTACGACGCCTGCCTCGAACGCCCGCCCGTGGCCGACTGGTCGGCCATCACCGCACCGACCACCTCCGACGCGACGTTATTCTCCAGCTTGCTCGCCGGCCGGCTCGGAGCAGCCGCCGCGGAGTTGAACGACGCATCCGCCCGCCAGCTCGCGGAGCAGACGGCGCTACTCGCCGACGTCGTGCGGCAGCTGGAACAAAGCATCGAGACTTCCGCCCGCCAGCGCCTCGCCGCGGTCGAGGCCGACCGCGACGCGATCGCCGCGCGCGAACAGCTCACGCAGAACCACGTCCGCAACATCGAGGGACTGCTCGCCGCGTGCCGCGAACACGCCGCCGGCCTCGAGAAGGCCCGCGACCTCACGCAGGCCTACGCCGACAACATCGCGAAGGAATGCGCGAAGCATAAGCTGCGGCGCGATCAGGCCGACACGCTGCTCTCCACCGCCCGTCGTCAGGTCACCGCCTACGAGAACGCCCTGCTCGGCGCCGACGCCGAGATCGCCGCGCTCAAGGACGAAGTCGCGCGCCTCGAGGACACCCTCGCCGCATCCCGCGCCGAGACCGCCGCGGGCCTCGCCGAGCAGGCCCGGCTGCGCGCCGCCGCCGAAGCCGCTGAGGCCCACCTGCGGGCCGTGCACACCGCTGAGCTCGCGGTCGCCGCCGACAAGCTCGCGCAGGTCGAGGCCGTTGTTCGCTCCCGCGACGAGAAGCTCGCGAAAATCCAGTCGTCGTTCTCCTGGAAAGTTACCTCGCCGTTCCGCGCCCTGCGCCGGCGTTTTCTCGACCAGCCCGCCCCCCCGGCGGCGTCGGCGGCGCTGCTGGGCAACATCGATTACCCGCAGGAATGGTCGGTCGTCGCCGAGACCCTGAGCATCCGCGGCTGGTCGCTGCTCCGCGACCGCCGGCGCCTGAAGGCGATCCGCGCGCGGCTCGGCGAAACCCAGGCTCACGCCGTGTACGGCGACGAAAGGCTCGATGTCCTCGACCACTTCCGCGACTACCCCGGCGCCGAGCGCTGCGGCTGGCAGGTGAAGGTCGATGTGCCGCGGCGCGGCACCCACCTGCTGGTGATCGAGGTGCAGGATGAGGGCGGTGCCTGGCACGTGGCCCACGCCCGCGCGGTCCGCCGCTCCGGCAAAGCCGCCCCTCCCCCGCCCAACACCTACGGCGCGTGGGTCGCCGCCTACGACACCCTCACCCCGGAGAGCGCGGCCCACATCCGCACGAAACTCGCCGGCCTCACCCGCCGCCCGCTGATCTCCGTCATCCTCCCGGTCTACAACACCCCGGAGAAGCTGCTCGTCGCGGCGATCGAGTCCGTCCGCCGCCAGCTCTACGAGAACTGGGAGCTCTGCATCTCCGACGACGCCTCGAAGCAGCCGCATGTGCGCAAGGTGCTCGAGCGCTACCAGCGCAAGGACCCGAAGCGCATCAAGGTCGTGCGGCGCGAGACCAACGGCCACATCTCCGCCAACTCCAATTCCGCCCTCGCCCTCGCCCACGGCGAATACATCGCCCTGCTCGACCACGACGACGAGCTGCGCGCCCACGCGCTCGCGTGCGTGGCACTCGAGCTCGACGCCCATCCCGAGGCCGACGTGGTTTACAGCGACGAGGACAAGATCGACGAGAACGGCCACCGCTACGACCACTACTTCAAGCCCGACTGGAACCCGGACCTCTTCAACGTCCAGAATTTCATCAGCCACCTCGGCGTCTACCGCACCTTGCTGGTGCGCGAAGTCGGCGGATTCCGCGTCGGCTACGAGGGCTCGCAGGACTGGGATCTAGCCATGCGCGTGATCGAGCGCAGCGGCCCCGACCGCATCCGCCACATCCCGCGGATCCTCTACCACTGGCGCAGCGTGCCCGGCTCGACCGCGATGCTGATCGGCGAGAAGCCGTTCGCCGCCGTCGCCGCCGAAAAGGTCATCACCGAGCACTTCATCCGCACCGGCGTGGAGGCGACGATCTCACCCACCAAGGGTTCCTATTGGCGCGTGCACTATCCGGTCCCGGATCCCGCGCCCCGCGTCACGCTCATCATCCCCACGCGCAACCGCCTCAACGTCCTGCAGCCCTGCGTCGAGAGCCTGCTGGCGAAGACCACCTACCCAAACTTCGAGATCCTGATTGTCGACAACGACAGCGACGACGCCGAGACCCTCGCCTACCTGAAGGAAGTCTCCTCGACCGCCGGCACGGACGGCCGCGCGCCGGTCCGCGTGATCCATTCGCCGGGCGAGTTCAATTACTCCGCGCTCAACAATCTCGGCGTCGAACACACCGACGCGCCGCTGGTCGGCCTGCTCAACAATGACCTCGAGGTCATTCACGGCGACTGGCTGCACGAGATGGTCTCGCATGCCCTCCGGCCTGAGATCGGGTGCGTTGGGGCCAAGCTCTACTACCCCGACGACCGCATCCAGCACGCGGGCGTCATCCTCGGCATCGGTGGCGTCGCCGCCCACGCATGGCAGACCCATCCGCGCGGAGCCGCGGGCCAGGCCCACCGCAATTACCTCCAGCAGAACCTCAGCGCCGTCACCGCGGCGTGTCTCGTGATCCGACGGGAGACGTTCCTCCACGTCGGCGGGTTGAACGCGGATCAGCTGAAGGTCGCCTTCAACGACGTCGACTTCTGCCTGAAGGTGCGCGCGGCGGGTTTCCGCAACCTCTGGACCCCCTACGCCGAGCTCTACCACCACGAGAGCGCGAGCCGCGGCAAGGAGGACACTCTGGAGAAACGCGACCGGTTCCGGAGCGAGGTGGAGTACATGCGCGCGACCTGGGGTG
>JBEGJD010000299.1:0-3557 GCA_041184765.1 Verrucomicrobiota bacterium
GCGCCTGGACTTCGCCGGGCGAAGCGGCGGCGAGCTCGGGGGCGCGCGGTTCGACGGCCTCGAAACCGTGCCGGCGGGCGAGATCGATCGACTCGCGCTGGCTGGCGACCGTGACCCCGATGCTGCCCGGTACCAGCGCGACGCGCATGCGGCGCGTGTTCATCGGTGCGGTGCGCCCCGTCGTGGATGTGAGGGCCGTGGCGGTGAGGGCGGACGACGTTTGCAGGAAAGCGCGGCGATTCATGGGCATGGGGGTTTGCCGCAGGGGAAGCCGCGGCCAGGCGATTGGCAAGCGGCCCGATTGTTCGGGGCGGTGACGCTGTCTCCTTGTGGTTTCCGCGGCTCGCGCTGGACGACCGACACGAGGCGATCAACTTCCGCGGCATGTTCCCCTCGAAATCCCCGTTCCTCGCGCTCGCGGGCGCGGCGCTCCTGATGGCCGTGTCGGCAGGCTCTCCGGGCCAAGCCGGCCTGCGCGCGGCGGCAGCGGAGTTGGTGGCATCGGCCGAGCCGGGCTGGCCGCAGTTTCGTGGACCGCGGCGCGACGGGATCAGCGATGAACGCGGCCTGCTGGGAGCGTGGCCCGAAGGCGGACCACAGCTGATTTGGAAGGCGGGCGGTCTGGGCAAAGGTTTCTCCTCTCCGGTCATCGCCGGCGGGCGGCTTTTCATTACCGGGGATTTCGGCGAGGAGGTGCGGGTGCTGGCGTTCGACCTCGACGGGAAGCCGCTCTGGTCGGTCCGCAATGGCGACGCCTGGCTCAACCAGTACCAAGGGGCGCGCTCGTCGGTCGCCGTGCGCGATGGCCGGGTTTATCACCAGAACGCCCACGGTCGCGTCGTCTGTCTCGACGCCGCGACCGGCGCCGAGCAGTGGTCGGTGGATCTTCTCAAGCGTTACGGTGGGGAGAACATCACGTGGGGGTTGAGCGAGTGCCTGCTGGTCGACGATCGCGCCATCTACGCGACGGCCGGCGGGCGCGAGGCTTTGCTGGTGGCGTTCGACCGCCTCACGGGGAAGGAGCTTTGGCGCAGTGAGCCGTTGCCGGTGGCCGGAGCCGAAGGCGGGGTCGACCACGCGGCCTACGCGTCCCCGATCCTGGTGCGTTTCGCGGGCCGGCGGCTGCTCATCGGCGCGTCGCTGCGAAACCTTTATTGCGCCGACGCCGACACCGGGAAACTGCAATGGTCGCGCCCGCGCCCGACTTCCTACTCGGTGCTCGCGATGATGCCGGTCCTCGTGGGGGACGCGGTCTTCATGTCGGCCCCGCATGGGCCGCCCGGCCGGCTTCACCGGCTCGTCGCGCCCCGTGCGCCCGGCGAGTCCGTGGGCGTGGAGGACCTCTGGACCAATCCGCTCGATCCCTGCCAGGGAGGGGTCGTGCATGTGGCGGGCCGCCTCTACGGGGCGTACTATCCGGCGCGTCGCGGTTGGGCCGCGCTCGACGCCGCGACGGGCCAAACCCTCTTTGAGGCGCCCGACCTGATCAAAGGCGCGCCGCTTTTTGCGGACGGTCGCCTCTATGCGCTGAGCGAGGATGGGGCGATGTTACTGCTGGAACCGACGGATTCGAAGTTCGAGATCCGCGGCCGCTTCCGCGTCCCCAACACGCGCGGGCGTGACGCTTGGGCGCATCCGGTGATTTTGGACGGCCGGCTGTACCTTCGGTACCACGATACCCTTTACTGCCACGACGTGCGCTCCGCGAAATGAGCGGCTTGGTTTCTCCAACCCCTGCTCCGGCGCGCGAGGTGCACTGCGCCGAGGCGCTCGCGTGGCTGCGCGAGCGAGGGTGCATCGAGGGCGCATGTGCGGTCACCTCGCTGCCTGATGTCTCCGAAGTGAACCTGGCCCTCGAGGCCTGGCGGGCCTGGTTCCTCGGCGCCGTTCGGGTGGTGATCGACGCGGTGCCGCCCGCCGGCGCGGCGATCTTTTTCCAGTCGGATATCCGTCAAAGCGGTCGTTGGATAGACAAAGGAGCCCTGGTGGTGCGGGCGGCCGAGGACGCGGGGGCCGGCGTGCTGTTTCACAAGATCGTGAGCCGGCGTCCGCCCGGGTTGGTGACCACCGGTCGGCCGGGCTTCACGCATCTGATTGCGGTGTCGCGGGAGCTGCGTTGCGCGGGGCCGCTGGCGATCCCCGATATCATCGTCGATCCCGGCCGCCAGCCGTGGGTGCGCGCGATGGGCGTGAAGGCCGCCGCCCATGCGGTGCGTTTCGCCCGTGATAACGCGGCGGCGCGGGTGATCCTCGATCCCTTTTGCGGCGTGGGCACCGTGTTGGCGGTCGCGAACCGGCTTGGGGTTCCTGCGATCGGGGTGGAGCGTTCGGCCAAACGTTGTGACCGGGCGCGGGAGCTGACGGTGGGTGCGGATGAGGTGTGAGCGGCCGGGTCACTTATGCGGCCTAGGTGTCACGCTACTGCCCACGCCTAGAGGCACCATTCGAGTTGCGGAGAGGGAGACGGGTTGGTTTGGTCTCCTTTCTTCCGCTTAGCGGAAGATTTGGGGTAACATAGAAAGCAATGCCCGCCGTGTAGGGGTACACGGCGGGCTCTTTCTTTTCCGGGGGTCGAATTCGCGCCCCTCACTCCGCGAAACGCAGGGCGAAGAGGTCGGCGTCGCGCAGCGTGAATCGCAGGGAGATCACCCGGCCGCGGAGGTCGGCGAGGCGGGCGCTTTTCCAGCCGAGGGTGGTTTCAAGGTCGTCGCCGAAGTATTCGTTGCAGTCCGCGGCGGAAAATCCGGGGACGACCGCGCCGTGCTCGTCGCGCACTTCCGCGCGCAGCGAACCGGCGGCGGAGGTCGCGGCGTTGAGGACGAGGTGGTCGCCGCCGACGCGAAGGAGCGGCGTGGTGAACTCCCCGCCCTCGGCGCCGGCGTGCATCGCCGCGAGACGGTGCCGGGGCAGCACGAGGCGGCGCAGGCGGTTTCCCGACGAGCGGTAGTGCTCGGAGATGTACATCGACCACTCGCCGGGCGCCGTCTCGACGATGCCCCAGGCGGGCATGTTGCTGCGTTCGGTCCAATTGCCCGTGTCCGGACCCGGGCGCACCCAGGCTTCCGGAAAGGTACGGTCCCAAAGGATTCCGTCGCGGCTCGAGAGGAAGACGGCGTCGGAAACCCCGGGCGACTTATGGGTGGCGACCCTTCGCCGGTCCGGCTGGAACCGCATCGGGAATGCGAGCAGCAGGTGCTCCGCGCCCGGGCAAGGGAGCGTGGCGCTGGTGTAGAAATGCTCCCACGACGCGCCCTCGGCGTAGCGGTTGGGCACGACCTCCTCCCACGCCATGAAGTCGGTCGAGCGGGCGCTTTGCACGGCGCGAACTTTGTGGAGGAAAATCCGGCTGTAGCACGCGTAGCCGCCGCGGGCGTCGTCCCAGAACGCGAGGTTGAGCGAGTCGAAGGCGCCCTTGGTCATGACCGGCTCGTCGCGAAGTTTTCGCCAATGGATGCCGTCGGCGGAGGCGAAGGCGTACAGGCCGCCCGGGGTGGCGCCCTGGTGCCAGTTGCGGCCGGGCTGCTTCACCCCGCCAAGCGCCTTGTAGCGGGCGTTGG
>JBEGJD010000300.1:0-7217 GCA_041184765.1 Verrucomicrobiota bacterium
GCCCCCCACCCGCCCCATGAAAATCGCATTCACCCTCGCTCTGCTGCTCGCCTCCACCGCGGCCACGCGCGCCGAAAACTGGGCCAATTGGCGCGGCCCGCTCCACAACGGCTCCAGTCCGGAGAAGGGCCTGCCCGCGACCTTCTCGAAAACCGAGGGCGTGAAATGGGTGACGCCGCTTCCCGGCTCCTCCGCCGCGACACCCGTCATCTGGGGCGACTTGGTTTTTGTCACCGCGGCCGACACTTCCACCGGCAAGCAGAGCGCCATCGCGCTCGACCGCCGCACGGGCAAGCAGCTCTGGCGCGCCGAGGTCAGCGAGTTCGGCACCGACGGCCAGTACAGCAACACGTGCTCCCCGTCACCCGTGACCGACGGCAAGATCGTCATTTTCTTCTTCGGCACCGGCGATCTCGTCGGCTTCGAGGTCGGAGGTAAAAAGCTGTGGAGCCGCAACCTCGGGCCATTCGCCTTCCAGTGGACGTTCTCGGCCACCCCTCTTCTGCACAAAGGCCAGCTCATCGCCCAGATCCTCCAGCGCGACGTCGCCGTGCGCGGGCGCGGCAAGCCCACCGGCAATGAATCCTACCTGCTCGCGATCGATCCGCTCACCGGCAAGGACCTCTGGCGCAGCGTGCGTCCGTCCGAGGCCGTCGCGGAGTCGCTTGAGGCCTACAGCACGCCACTGCCGTTCACCCACAACGGCCGAGAAGAACTGGTCGTCATCGGCGGCGACTGCATCACCGGCCACGATCCGCGCGACGGACGAGAGCTCTGGCGTTGGGGCACCTGGAACCCGACCAAGATCGGCCACTGGCGCCTGGTGCCGTCCGTGACCTCCGGCAACGGCGTGCTCCTCGCCTGCGGCCCGAAGAACGCCCCCGTCTACGCGGTGAAGGCCGGGGCCACCGGCAAAATCGCGACCAAGGACCTCGCGTGGCAGAGCCACATCCAGCCCACCGAGGACGCCGCCGAGGCGGCGCCGAACGTCGGCGAGAAGGACCTCACGAGCGATGTGCCGACCCCGCTCTTCCACGACGGCCGTTTCTACATCCTCAACGGCGTGAAGCGCCGCCTGTTCTGCGTGAATCCCGCCGACGGCAAGGTGATCTGGAGCGGCGATCTCGGCGGCAAATCCGTCTTCCAGGCGTCGCCGACCGCGGCCGACGGCAAGCTCTACATCATGAACTTTGATGCCGACGTGTCCGTCGTGCAGACCGGCGGTGCGGAGTTCAAGGTGCTTCACAAGGCGAACTTCCGCGACGAGGGCGACGACACCCGCCACCGCTCCAGCATCGCGATCTCGCAGGGCAACCTGTTCATCCGCACCGGCACCAAGTTGTGGTGTGTCGGCCAGTGACCCGGCGCGGCTCCGCCGCCGCGGGAGGGAGGAAGAAAGCGTTATGACCGATGGTCCGCAGGCCGCGTCGGTCGTAAGCAAAGAAACTGGCCTCGCTGCCGCGGGGAAGGAAAGCTTCGGAACCCGCATGAAAACCCGTCTCCTTCTCACGGCCGCGTTCGCAGCTATTTCCGGCCTGCAAGCCACGCTGGTCGCCGCCGAAAATCCCCTCCGCGGAGCGGTCGCCGCCAACGTGGAGAAGGAGTTCCCGTCGCTGCTCGCGCTCTACACCGATCTGCACCGGAACCCGGAGCTCTCGCTGATGGAGGAACGTACCGCCGGGGTCATCGCCCGGGAGCTACGCGCCGCGGGAATCGAGGTTACCGAGGGTTTCGGCGGTGGTTTCGGGATCGTCGGCGTCCTGCGCAACGGCAAAGGCCCGACGGTGCTGCTCCGCGCAGACCTAGACGGCCTGCCGGTGCAGGAGGAAACCGGCACACCCTACGCGAGCACGAAGCGGATGAAGAACCTCGCCGGGCAGGAGGTGCCGGTGATGCACGCCTGCGGCCATGACGTGCACATGACCTGCCTCGTCGGCGCCGCCCGCGCCCTCGTTGCGCTCAAGGACCGCTGGTCCGGCACGGTGGTATTCGTCGGCCAGCCGGCCGAGGAAACCGGTGTGGGGGCCCGGGTGATGCTGGCGGGCGGGCTCTACCGTCAGTTTCCCAAACCCGACTTTGCGATCGCGCTGCACGACAGCGCCACCCTTCCCGCCGGGACGGTCGGCGTGATCGAGGGCTTCGCCATGGCCAACGTCGATTCGGTCGACATCACTGTGCGCGGTGTCGGCGGCCACGGCGCGTACCCACACACCACGAAGGATCCGGTCGTGCTCGCCGCCCGCATTGTGCTGGCTCTTCAGACGATCGTGAGCCGCGAGAACCGCCCGGTGGACCCCGTGGTGATCACGGTCGGATCGATCCATGGCGGCACCAAGCACAACATCATCCCCGATGAGGTGAAGCTGCAGCTCACGGTGCGGTCCTACGCCGACGACGTGCGCGCGCGCACCCTGGAGGCGATCCGCCGGGTCTGCCGCGGCGAGGCGATCGCGGCCGGTTTGCCCGACGACCGGATGCCGGTCATCACCGTTTCCGAGACCGAGTATACCCCGGCCACGTTCAACGACCCGGCGCTCACCCGACGCCTGCGCGGCACCTTCGAGCGCTGGCTCGGCGCGACCCAAGTGAAAACGATCGACGCCGAGATGGGCGGCGAGGACTTCGGCCGGTTCGGCCGTACGACCGAAAAGGTACCGATCTCCCTGTTCCGGGTGGGGGCGGTGGCCCCCGCGGCAGTGGCGGAAAGCGCCCGCACCGGGCAGCCACTGCCGTCGCTCCATTCCAGCAAGTTCGCCCCTGTACCGGAGCCCACCTTGAAGACCGGCGTCACCGCCCTGACCGCCGCCGCACTCGACCTGCTGGGCGCCCAAGGCGGCCCTTGACACCCTCGGGGCCGTGAAGCACTTCTGACCCTCTTTTTTCGACGACTTTATGAAGCCAACATTCCGCCCGCACCGCAAGAAGCGCGCCCGCAAGATCGGCTACCGCGCCCGGATGGCCACCGCTCACGGCCGCAAGGTGATCAAGGCCCGCCGGCTCAAGGGCCGCAAGCGGCTGACGGTCGTCTGATTCCGCCCGGCCGGTGCTCCCGGCCGGCGCTGGCGGGCAACTCCGCGAACCACCCATGAAGTTCCCGCCCGCCCGGCGCCTCACTCGCGCCAGCGAGATCAAGGCGGTGCGTGAACACGGGCGCCGGCTCGAATGCCGGGCCTTCACCTTGTGGTGGCGTCGACGGCCGGAGGACGCACCTCCAGTTCCCGGCTCAAGGGTCTGTGTGATCGCCTCCACGGCCTCCGTGGGTCACGCCGTGCGCCGGAACCGCGCCAAGCGCCGGCTCCGCGAGGTTTTTCGTCACCAGCAAACGATGGTTCCGGCCGGTTGCGACCTGCTGATGATTGCCAGGCCCGGCACGCTCACCTGGCCCCTGCCACGTCTCGAGGACACTTTCGCCGAGGCTTGCCGCCAGATCCCCCCCCAATCCCCGGAGGCTTCCGGACCGTGAGCCAGTCCGCCGAGATCTCTTCCCAGACGCCGGCTGCCCGTTTTCTGATCGGGGCGGTGCGTGTTTATCAACGCGCTCTCTCCCCGCTGCTCCCCGTAGTCACGCTGGGCGCCTGCGCCTGCCGTTACTCCCCGACCTGTTCGCATTACGCGGCCGAGGCGCTCCGCACGCATGGCGCGCTCAGCGGCCTCCGCCTCGCCCTGCTCCGCCTCGCCCGATGCCACCCGCTCGGTCGCGGCGGCATCGATCCCGTCCCTCCGGCGCGTCGCGTCTGCACGCGCCTTCCGCGCAACTCCGCTCCCGCCCCCCACTGATGGACAAGAAAAACTTCGCCATTGGCGCGCTCCTCCTCGTCGCCGCCTTCGCCTTGCTGATCTTCGGCCCGAAGCCGACTCCTCCCGCGCCACCGCCGCCGGCCCAGGCCACGACCGCGGAGTCCGCCGCCCCCGCGGCGAGTCCCGGTGGCGTCACGCCCGCGGCTGCTACCCCGGCCCCGGCTCAAGCCACGCCCGTGGTGGCCAGCGTGCACAAGGACGTCGCCGACGTCCGCATCCTCACGCTGGAAAATGAGTTCATCTCCGCGCGGCTCACCAACGCCGGCGGCGCGGTGCGCGACGTCGCGTTCCGCAAGCACGCGGCGTCCCTTAGCGGCCCGGAGCCGTACATCTTCAACGCCCTGCACGAGGATCCGCTGCTCGCCTTCACCGACTACCCCGGTTTGGGACGCGGAACGCTTTACGAGGTCGTGCGCAGCTCGCCCGCCGAAGTGGTCTTCCGCCACGTGCTCGACGGCCGCATCGAGGTCACCCGCACCTACCGCCTGACTAAGGACGGGGAGAAAGGCGCCGATCCCTACCGGATCCGCCACGAGACCACCTTCCGCAACCTAGGCACCGGCACGCAGCCGCTCGGCAAGGCCTCGATCAGCCTCGGCACAGCCGGCCTCATCGACGCCGCGGACGTCGGCCAATACCTGAACGTCGTCTCCTACGACGGCAACGACACCCACTTCACGGAACGATCGGAGTTGGAGGGCGGCGGCATCGGCTCCCTCGTGGGCGCCGGCCGCCAAGCGGTCGCCACGCTCGAGAAGCCCGGCAACGTCGTCTGGGCCGCGGCGAAGAACCAATTCTTCACCAGCATCTACACCCCGGAGAAGCCGGCGGCCGGCGTGGCGGTGCGCCGCATTGACCTGCCGCCGTTCCCGAACTCCAGCCACCCGCACATCGGGCTCGCGGGAGCGATGAAGTTCGACCTGCCGGTGCTCGCCGCCAACGGCTCCGCCACGTTGCAGGGCACGCTCTACGTCGGTCCGCAGGAGTACCGTCGCCTCTCGCGGTTCGAGAATAATGAGGACCGCGTCCTCCCCTACACCCAGTACTTCTTCAACCGCATCTTCCTCAGCGGCTACGTCGCCCCGCTGCAGAACATCCTGCTCAACCTCACCCACGGCTGGGTCGGCAACTGGGGCGTCGCCGTCATCCTGATGACGCTGATCCTGAAGATCATCAGCCTGCCCTTCACCCTCGCCGCCTCCCGCTCCGCCAAAAAAATGGCGAAGCTCCAGCCGGAGCTGCAGGCCGTCCGGGAGAAGTACAAGGACAACCCCCAGAAGCAGCAGCAGGCCACGATGGAGCTGTTCAAGGAGAAGCGCATCAACCCCCTCGGCGGCTGCATCCCGATCCTCATCACGTTCCCGCTCTTCATCGGCTTCTTCGCCATGCTGCAGTGTACCGCCGAGCTGCGGCTCCAGCCGTTCCTGTGGGCCAAGGACCTCGCCTCACCCGACACCGTCGGCCACCTGTTCGGCATCGCGTGGCTGCCGATCAACATCATGCCCATCCTGATGGGCGCGACCATGGTCATCCAGATGCGGCTCACCCCGAGCCCGTCGGTAGACAACATGCAGATGAAGATGATGAAGATCATGCCCTACGTCTTCACCCTCTTCTGCTACGGTTTCTCCTGCGCCCTCGCCCTCTACTCGACGGTGAACGGCATCTTCACGATCGTGCAGCAGATCGTCGTCAACCGCATGAAGGATCCGGACGAGGCGCCCGCCGCCGTCGCCGCCCCGGGCGGCCGTCCGATCAAGAACGTGACGCCGAAGAAGCAGAAGTGACCCGCCCGCCGCGGCGCCGCGGCCCGTTTTCCCCGTTCCCATGGCCGGCCACAACAAATGGTCCAAGGTCAAGCGGCTGAAGGCCGTGACCGATTCCCGCCGGGGCAAGGTCTTCTCCCGGCTCGCCCGGGACATCACGCTCGCCGCCAAGGCGGGCGGCGGCAATCCCGACGGCAACGCGCGCCTGCGCACGCTCATGCTCAAGGCGCGCGAGGCCAACATGCCCGCCGACAACGTCGACCGCGCCGTCAAGAAGGGCACCGGGGAGCTGCCGGGCGTCGTGTACGAGGAGATCACCTACGAGGCCTACGGTCCCGGCGGCGTCGCGTTCATCGTCAAGGTCACGACCGACAACAAGCAGCGCGCCGCGCAGGATGTACGGGCGGCGTTCGCCCGCTGGGGCGGCAATCTCGCGTCATCGGGCGCGGTCTCGTTCCAGTTTGTCCACGCCGGACAGTTCCTCGTCGCCCGCGAGCGGGCCGCCGAGGAAACCCTGATGGAGCTCGCGCTCGAGGCAGGGGCCGACGACGTCATCGCCAGCGAACAGGGCTTTGAGATCCGCTGCGACCCGCACGCCTTCGACAAGGTGTCGCACGCGCTTGAGCGGGCCGGGATCCGGCCGGAGAACGCCGAGATCGCCTACATCCCCGTGAACACCGCGCCGGTGAAAGACACCACCCACGCGGACGCGCTCGAACGCCTGCACGACGCCCTCGACGAGATCGACGACGTGCAGCAGGTTTTCTCCAACGAGGAGGCCGGAGCCTGAGCGGCCGCCGCCCGGCGCGCCGCTTGCCACCGCACCTCCCCGCTGCTCCGATCGCCCGCCGCCGATGACCGACGATCAGGAAAGCGCCCCGCCCGTGCCGGAAACGGCCCGCCACCTCGCGCCCGGCGACGTGGGCTTGGTCACGCCGCGCGA
Organism: Verrucomicrobiota bacterium; assembly: GCA_041184765.1. GTDB lineage: Bacteria > Verrucomicrobiota > Verrucomicrobiia > Opitutales > Opitutaceae > ER46. The sequence continues at coordinate 6,508 of JBEGJD010000300.1, forward strand.
CTTCGTCCACCGCGAGCCCTTCACTTTCAAAAGCGGCCAGACACTGCCGGGCTTCACGCTGCGCTACGAGACCTACGGCACGCTCAGCGCCACGCGCGACAACGCGATCGTCGTCTGCCACGCGCTGAGCGGCGACCACCACTGCGCCGGCTGGCACTCGCCCCAGGACCGCAAGCCCGGTTGGTGGAATAACCTGATCGGCCCCGGCAAGGCGGTCGACACGCGCCGTTTCTTCGTCGTCTGCGCCAACGTCCTCGGCGGCTGCCAGGGCTCCTCCGGACCGTCCTCCGTCAACCCGGAGACCGGCCGCCCCCACGGCATCACGTTTCCGTTCGTCACGATCCGCGACATGGTGCGCGCGCAGAAGCTGCTGCTCGACCACCTCGGCGTCACCGGTGTGCACGCGGTGGTGGGCGGCTCCATGGGCGGCATGCAGGCGCTGCAGTTCGCGATCGAGTATCCACACCTGGTGCGCCGGGTGCTCGCGATGGCGACGACCGGCCGTGAGAGCGCGCAGGCCATCGCCTTCAACGAGGTCGGCCGGCAGGCCATCATGCAGGACCCCGCCTGGAACCGCGGCGACTACCCTCGCGACGGCGGCCCGCGCGTGGGCCTCGCGATCGCGCGCATGATGGCGCACATCACGTATGTCTCCGACGCATCGATGGACCGGAAGTTCGGACGCCGGAAGAAGGACACCGCCGCGCCCG